>JAZFTZ010000223.1:0-16666 GCA_036446955.1 Thermodesulfobacteriota bacterium | reverse complement strand
AACCCTAAGAGCCTTCCCCAAATACCAAAACCTAAAGAGGATTAAACCATGAAAGTGTTACCTATGTTTGACAATAGGACACTTCGTCATCCCAGGGGCCCCTCCCCCTGGACCCCCTAACCCAAAGCTTGGGAAGGGGGTGTGGGGGAGAACCCTTTACAAAGGGTTCTCCCCCACAATAACACCCTCGGCCCCATCTTCCGGGAAGGGTTCCGCTAGAGGGCCACTTCTATCATGGTGAATAGGGCGAGGATGACGCTCACAAAGCCGTTAACGGTGAAGAAGGCGTCCTCGACCCGGGAGGGGTCTTTTCCCTTGAGGAAGATGTGTTCGTAGAGTAATAGCATCGAGGCCAGGACCAACCCGGTAAGATATATCGCTCCCAAGTCGAGCAGAAAATATAGGCTTAACAAGAGCAAGACCATAACTGCATGGAGCAAGCGGGCGGCGATGAATGAGCTTCGCACACCATAGCGCTGAGGGAATGAGTTAAGTCCTGATCTTAGGTCGAATTCGAGGTCCTCGAGCGCATAAAGGATATCAAAGCCTGCTACCCAGAACGTAACCGCTAACAGGATGATAACCGGCGCCAGATCCAGCTGGCCGGTTATTGCCAGCCAGGCCCCGGCCGGGGCCATGCCTAGGCAGAAGCCATTAATGAAGTGAGATGCCCAGGTGAACCGCTTGGTGTAGGGATAAACTATGAAAACCAGTATGGCCACCGGGGCTAAGAATACCAGGAAGGGGCGTAGCATGTAAGCCGCCAGCATAAGGATTACCCAGGAAAATATCCCTAATGCCAAGACCTGTTGCTTGGTTACCAACCGCCTGGGTATGGGCCAATATCGGGTCCGGGGGTTTTTTGCGTCCAGTTCGGCATCGGCGTATCGGTTTAAACAGAGCGCGCCCGTCCGGGCACCGGCCATGGCCACCATTATCCAGAGGAGTTCCCAAAACCCAGGTACACCTTCGGCCGCCAAAAACGCGGCCATAAGCGCGAAAGGCAGGGCAAAGGCGGTGTGGGAAAACCTTATTGTTCGTAGGATAATGCCCAGATCCAGCATTTGTTTGGCCCCGAATGAATTTCAATTATTACATCAATGGACCGAAGGTGGCAAACAGTATTGCCATCAGGTCTGTCTCCTGAGTCTTTCCAGGGGGACGGGGCCCCGTCCCCCTGGAAAGACTCAGGATTTCCCCCACCTGGGAAATGGCTTGCCCTGGCAGGGCGGTTTTGATAAAATTTAATTCTCCCATCTGATAGAGGGGCGAGCGTTGAAACAGATCGTCTTAGGCACTGCTGGCCACATAGACCACGGCAAAACCGCACTCGTCAAGGCGCTTACCGGAATAGATTGCGACCGCCTAAAAGAAGAGAAGGAGCGGGGCATCACCATTGATATTGGTTTCGCTCATCTCGAGTTTCCCTCCGGTGTTAAGGTGGGTATCGTGGATGTGCCCGGCCACGAGAGGTTCGTCAGCAACATGTTGGCTGGCTCTCATGGTGTAGACATGGCCCTGTTAGTGGTGGCCGCGGATGAAGGGGTGATGCCACAGACCAGGGAACATATGGACATCATTACCCTGCTGGGGGTAAAGAGGGGGATCATTGCCCTTACCAAGATTGATCTGGTGGATGAAGAGTGGCTGGAGCTGGTCAAAGAAGAGGTGGAGGATTACCTCAAAGGCACGTTCCTGGAGGCAAGCCGGCTAATTCCGGTTTCAGTGGTCAGCGGTCAAGGGATGGAGGAACTAAGGGGCGCAATCGACTCTCTGGCCCAAGAGGTGGAGGCCCGGTCTGCTTCCGGCCTGTTTCGCTTGCCCATTGACAGGGTATTTACCATAAAGGGCTTCGGCACAGTGGTTACCGGCACCCTTATCTCTGGCCAGCTCAAACTAGGCGACGAGGTGGAGGTGCTGCCCGACGCTATCCATACCAAGGTCCGGGGGCTGCAAGTCCATAACCAATCGGTCTCCTATGCCTCGGCTGGCTTGAGGACGGCGGTAAACCTGCTGGGCATTGACCGCACCACTTTAGAGAGAGGCCACCTGTTGGCCCATCCAGGCCTATTTACCCCCACTCGGCGCCTGGAAGTTTACCTAAACCATTTAGCTAGTAGTGCCCGGCCCCTGAAGCGTCGCTCGACGGTGCGTTTTTATCTGGGCACCCGCGAGGTGATGGCCCAGGTTGTTCCCCTTGAGGTTGAAGAAATCGCCCCTGGCCAGGAGGCTTATGCTCAGTTGTGGTTGCAAGCTCCGGCGGTGGCCAGCCGGGGTGACAGGTTCGTCCTGCGCAGCTATTCGCCTGTGGTTACCATCGGTGGTGGCGTGGTCTTGGACCCACAAGTTGAAAGGAAAAGGCGCCGGGGCGCGGAGCGGAGAGCGGAACTGGAGGTTTTGAGCCAGGGTGATAGAGAGCGGGTGGTGGAGGTTCTGGCCCATCGTAGCCAGCAAGCAGGCATAAGTCTCAAAGGGCTGGCCGGCAGGTCCGGCCTCTCTGCCCAGGTGTTGGCTGATGCGGTGGAGGCTCTGGCTGGCCAGTCCAGATTAGTCAATTTAGATAGGGACAGGTGGGTTCATGTTGATCTCTTCAACTCTCTGGGCGAGGAGCTGGTGACCGTATTGAAGGGATTTCACCGTGCCTTTCCGCTAAAGCCAGGCATGCCCAAAGAGGAGCTTAGAGGCAAGCTGGGCGGCCGGGGAGATAATCGTCTATTGACGAGGATTATTGACGAGTTGGCCAAAAAGGGGGAGGTCTGCCTGGAGAAGGACAATATCAGGCTGACCGGGCACGACTTAACTTTAGGGAAAGAGGATGAGGAGCTGAGGGAGCGGTTCAAATCTATCTTCCAGGAAGCAGGCCTGGCCCCGCCCCTGGTGGCCGAGCTAACAGAGCGGGTAAAGGTAGCCAGGGTGAAGGTTCAAGATATCTTGAACTTATTGGTTTCCGATGGTACATTGGTGAGAGTCAAAGATAATCTCTTTTTTGATGCCAGGACTATCGCTTATTTGAAGGAGCGGCTGCTTGGGTTTTTCCAGGGACACGAGGAGATAACACCCGGGCAGTATAAAGAGATTACCGGGCAAAGCCGCAAATTTACCGTGCCTCTGATGGAGTATTTCGACCGCGTCCACTTTACGCTTCGGGTAGGGGATAAGCGCCGTCTAAGGTAGGGGAATTCACAGCAATGAGAAGGCTTGCAGCTGTTGCTGCCTTGGTTTTCCTTTCCCTGCTTGTCAACTCCTGTGCCTCGGGGCCTGATGTGCGGCCTTACGAGGGCACTAAGTTCATGAGCGATGATGAGGAGAAACGTTTCGGCCATTATGTGGATGCCGAGGTAACCAACCAGTTCCTGGTGTTGGAGAAAAAGGAGATAACCGAAGCGGTGTCTGAAATCGGCCAGAGCCTGGCGAAAGTCTCTCACCGGCCCAAGCTCAAACACACCTTTAAGGTGTTGAATTCCTCTAGCATAAATGCCTTTGCTGCTCCGGGAGGTTACGTCTATATCACCACCGGACTGTTAGAGGAACTGGAAAGCAGGGACGAGTTAGCCGCGATCCTGGCCCACGAGCTGGGACATGTATCCGGCCGCCATTCGGTCAGGGCGTTGCGTAGCGCCAGATATGCCAATGCCGCGCTGACGGTGGTGAGTATTTTAGCTGCTCTGGGCGCGGCCGCTACCGGAGTTCCCGTCGCCGGGGATTTGACTCAGGCGGTCGGCCTTATTACTACCATGATCGTCTATCAGGGCTATAGCAGGTCGTACGAATCTCAGGCTGATCGGCTGGGCATGATATATGCCAGCAAAGCGGGTTACAAACCCGAGGCTATGTTGTCGGTATTCAAGAAATTTATCAAGCTGCGGGATGAAGAAGGCAAAAAGGAGAGCCTGGTTGTCCTTTCCTCTCATCCCGCGTTAGAGGACCGAATTAAAGCTGCCGAGGAGTACCTGGCCAAGCTAAAGGAGGATAGGAAATGAGACCCACTAATTTTAAGATTCTGGTTCTAGCCGGTTTGGGCTTATTCCTGGCCGCTTGTGGCTCCACTCCGGTCCTGCGCAAACCGGTAGAACGGGAAAGGGTCTATGCTAAACCCAAGAATAAGGTCTGGGATACGATAATCACCACCTTGGCCCGATCGGGGGCATTGATCAACAATATAGATAAGGAGACCGGTCTCATAACCTTCACCAAGATATTATCTTCCGGTGAAGTTCGCAACTTCGCCATTCAAGGCGAACTCAGCGGTGCTGTCGGCGCCGGCCGTTTCAGCCAGGGCGCGGGCTTAATGACTATTCTGGTTAGATCTGTGGATGACGCCAAGACCAAGGTGTACATAAACGGTCGAATTCAGATTCGGTCCACCATGTTCACCCGGTTGGGGGACCTGTCCCAGATAGTTCATCATGCCAATTCCAACGGGAAGATGGAGGAGGAGCTGCTGGATCAAGTATCGGTCGAGATGGGTGAAAAAAGTTTCCCCTGGCTAAAGAAAGGGAGAAGCGCGCCCAAAAAGGATGACCGGAAGTAGGCGGCTCAGTTGTGCCCGCGGGTAGCCTCGGCGCGGGCAACTTTATCTATCGAGATCATATAAGCGGCGGTGCGCAAATCGATCTCCTCCTTGATTGAGGTCTGATAAACCTCCCGGTAACTGGCGGTCAGTATTTCCTTGAGCCGCTGGTTTACCTGCTCCTCCTTCCACTGGACCTGCTGGAGGTTTTGCACCCATTCAAAATAAGAGGCAATAACACCGCCGGCGCCGGCCAGGATGTCGGGGATTATCGTCACCCCCTTTTCGGACAGGATTTCTTCCGCCCGGGGCGTAACCGGGCTGTTGGCTGCTTCCAGAATAACCCTGGCCTTAAGCTGGGGGGCGTTAAACCTGGTGATAACCCCTCCTAACGCGGCCGGTATCAAAATGTCACAGGGCAGGCTCAGCAGTTCCTGGTTGGTGATGGGTTTAGCCATGGGGTAACCGACCACGGTCTTGGTCTCCTGGGAATATTTAGTCATGTCCTTGATATCCAGCCCGCCCTCGTCTTTGATGCCGCCGTTAACATCGCTGACCGCAATGACATTGGCTCCCGCCTCTTCCATGAACCGGGCCGCGTGCGCGCCGACGTTGCCGAACCCCTGAATGGCCACGCTAGCCCCGGTCATATCCAGACCTAGATCCAGGAGAGCCTCTTGGGCGATGAAGGTAACCCCTCGGCCGGTTGCTTCCAATCGCCCCTCCGAGCCTCCTAAATCAAGGGGTTTGCCGGTCACTACGCTGGGTGTATAGCCGTGTTTGCTGCTGTATTCGTCCATTATCCAGGCCATCACCTGCGGGTTGGTGTTAACGTCGGGAGCAGGAATATCACGGTAAGGGCCGAGGATAATACTTATCCGGTCAATGAACTTGCGGGTCAGCTTCTCTAGCTCATTTATCGACATCCGGCTGGGGTCGCAGTTGACTCCCCCCTTAGCTCCGCCGTAAGGCAGGCCGGTCAAGGCCGTCTTCCAGGTCATGAGCGAGGCCAAAGACCTTACCTCATGTATATCAACCGTGGGATGATAGCGGATGCCTCCCTTGGTTGGCCCTCGGGCGCCATTGTGTTGGACCCGGTAACCTAGGAAGACCTCCAAGCGGCCGTCGTCCATTTTGACCGGTACCTGAACGGCCATCTCTCGAAAGGGCATCATAAGCAAGCTTTTTAGCTCTTCTGTAAGCCCCATCCTTTCCGCGGCCTGCTCAAACTGCCGGTTGGTTACCTTGTATGAGCTGACGGGTGCTCTGCTTATTTCCTGTTCCATCCTTTCCTCCTCTCCATCCCATCGGCCTTATTTGAGTAATTCTCCGTTTCCTTAGCCAGCCAGTCAAGGTATATTTCAGCTGTTCTGACTAGTCTAGGCAACCTCCCCCTGGACCCCCTAGCCCCGAGCTGGTCTGTTGATTGGCGCGGTAGCGCCAATCCAAACATAACCTAAAATTCAGGAAGGGGGGACCCTTTTAAAAGGGTTCCCCCCACAAAAGGGCTGGCAGGCTCTTGAATATCCGGCGGAAATATGAGAAAGAGAGTCTATACAGGAACCGAGATGAGAGCCCCGGCCTATGAGGTCTTTACGCCGATTAAGAGTTTCTCAGATGAGCCCGGTTGAAAAGGGAAGGTTGCTCAAGATACTGGGGGTGCTGGCACTCTTGGTTGCGGTGAACCTTCTCGGTATCTGGTGGATTGACCTGATTGTTCCTTCCTGGCGAGCCGGCTGGAGATTTTTCTTCTTGTTGGTTCTGGCCAATCTTGCCTTACTGGGGGTGGCACTGGCTGTGCTGACGGCCTGGATTAGAAGGCCGGTAACCGGCCGGGAGGGGATGCTGGGCCAGGAAGGGATAGCTATCTCCCCCATCGCGGTCGAAGGTCAGGCCAAAATCCGGGGAGAGATCTGGAGCGTGAGCAGCGATGAGGAGATTCAGCCGGAACAAGTAGTGGTTGTAGTTGAAGTTCAAGGCATCTATCTCAAGGTTAAATCGAAAGAATAACAAGTACGGAGGTTAATCCAATGGCTAAAAGCCTTAGGGAGCATTTGGAGATTCTGGATCAAGAAGGGCTTATAAAGTTGGTCGAAGCGGAGGTGGATAAGGACTGGGAGCTTGCCTGCGTGGCCCGCTGGATATACCAGGCATTTCCCGAGGAAGAGCGATTCGCACTGAGATTTCAGAAAGTAAAGGGATTCGACATCCCCGTAGTGGCCGGGGTGCTGGGCGCCAATCGGACTATCTATGCTCTGGCCATGAATACCACGCCGGATAATATTCGCGCCAAATGGGCCGAGGTCCTGGCCAATCCCCTGGCTCCCAAGCCGGTGGCCAACGGCCCGGTTCAGGAAAACGTGCTTAAGGGCGATCAGGTGGATATATTGAAGTTTCCCCAATCGATCTGGACCCCTCAGCGGGATACCACCCCATATATCACCTCGGCCAGTGTGGTGACCCGGGACCCGGATACTGGCCTGCATAATATCGGCACCTACCGCCAGCAGGTAAAGGCTGCGAAGAAGATGGGCTCGTCGATAAATCCCACCCAGCATATAGGTAAGCACCTGGCTAAATATAAGGCCCGCAAGCAGGATATGCCCATGGCGGTGGTTATTGGTTCCCCACCCGCGCTGGGACTGGCCCAGGTGTCCAAGGTGCCGACGGAGGTGGAGGAATATGCCGTGGCCGGTGCCTTGATGGGAGAACCGCTGGAACTGGTCAAGTGCGAGACGCTGGATTTATATGTGCCAGCTCAGGCTGAGATCGTCTTCGAGGGTCTGATCTCCTGGGATAAGACCGAGCCCGAGGGCCCGTTTGGGGAATATACCGGCTATATGGGGATTGTCAGGGAGGATGGGCCCATATTTAATATTCATTGCATAACTCATCGGAATAATCCCATCTGGCAGGATTATGTGAGTCAGATGCCCCCCAGTGAGAGCAGTACCATAAGAGGACTGGGCCAGGAAGGGATGCTGTACAAGCATTTGATCAAAGATCTGGGCCTGACCTTCATCAAGGATTTCTGTCTCACCGAGGCCTCGGGAAACTGGCGGCAACTGGTCGTCCAGCTGACCCCCCAATATCCCGGCCAGGCCAGAAATACCATCCAGCTGATCGGCTCTTTACTGGAACATTCAGCCCCCAAAGTCATTATCGCGGTTGACGAAGATATAGACCCCCGGGACTCGTTCGCGGTCAACTGGGCGCTGGTTTTCAGGGCCAATCCCAAAGAAGACGTGGCTATCGATTGGAACCGGACCGGGGATGTGTTGGATCCCTCCTGGATACCCGCGGATAAACCCAGGCAGGAGCGGCTGGGAAAGGGCTCTAATTTACTTATTGATGCCACCATTAAGCACAAGTTCCCGGAGATCGCCCTGCCGCCGAAAGAGCCGATGATGAAGGTGTACGATAACTGGGTGAAATACAACCTGCCCCCCTTTGAGGTTCCGGAGAGGACCAAGAGGTTCCTCGACCATCACCCGGTGCAGGAGTACTATGTGCCTTTTAAGAAAAAGTAGCTATCGAGCTGATTGATTAATACGGCACCAGATTAAATATACAGGAACGGGGGCTTCTACATAATAGACAGGTGGCGGTATAAGCAATAAGAATGTTTAGCCGGGGACGGAGGGGGAGAAATGATAAGGATTATTTTTGGTGGTCTGCTTTCATTATCTCTTTTCTTTGTGCCCATGGCGGGCATGTCCCAAGAGAAGATAGCCTTCGGTGCCGCCTTCAAGGGCAACCCTCGCTATGACTTGCTCTCTTATGTAGCTGAAAACGAGGGCTTATGGAAGAAATATAACCTGAAAGTTGAGTGGTATCCATGAGATCGGCCCCGACAATGTTTCGAGCGGTGGCTGGCTGGGGGAAAGATCCCGATAGGTATATCTGATGCCGTATCCGCTGCTCGATCGGCCATCCGGGGCATTCCCCTAAAGCTGGTGAGCGATATGAAGTGCCCTAACTATTTTTCCATCCGTGTCAAGGGTGATAGCCCGATTAAGAAGCCCCAAGATCTAAAACGAGCCAGGATCGGTACTTCCAGAATGGGCGGGGCCTCCCACGGATATAGCATGGCCATGGTAAAGACGGCCGGCCTGGAAAAGGACGTCCGTTTCGTCGCGGTTGGCCGACCAGCTGAGAGGGTGGCAGCCTTAGTGGCCGGGGCTATAGAGGCGTTCGTGGAGACCTTTAACTGGTGGTAAAGCTAGTTCTCAAAAACGAGATAAAAGAGATATTGTCCTCCAAGGAGGCGTTGCCCAAATAGTGGGTCGATTTCGCCATGTTCGCCACCAATAAGGCGATAAAGGAGAAACCCGATACCCTCCCTAGGGTTGTTAAAGCTGCACTGGACTCCGGTAGCTTCATTACGAAAAATCGCCAATACACCAGGAGGAAGCTGAAAGAGCTATTTAAATATTCAGATAAAGGAGTAGAACTGGCTCAAGACTCGTTGCAGTATACAGGCACGGGGAGGATAAATCCCAAAGGTGTCCAGGCTGTGCTGGACTTTATGTCGGCACACGGTATTATACCCAAGGAGAAGCTTCCACCCACTGAGAAGATCTTTACCAACCAGCTCTTCGATTGATTTTTGCGGGTTTATTCGTCTTTAGCTTTGGCCCTAAATTATAAGCCGGGAATTAGATTACCTGTCCAAACCAGTGCAGCAGTGACCTTCAGAGGGGGGGTGATATAGAAACTGCTCTCCCATTTTATTGGAGCTAGTTCTTGTCCGAACTAGGCTCTATTGTTCTCCAAAAAAGACGGGGGAGAACAACCGGCCGCCATAAGGGCCAGGTAGGCTGAGCCGCAAACGCCGGCGTCCTCGCATTGCGCCTTGATTATCTCGACCCTCTCCGATCCCCCACCGAGAATCTGGTTATTCATTTCCGCGCGCAAGCTTGGCATGAACAGGTCATAGGCGTTACTTATACTACCTGCCATAACGAATTGGGTTAAATCCAGCAGGTTTACTACATTGGCGATGGCCAAACCCAGATGGCGCCCCACCCGCTGGTAAATGCCCAACGCGGCCTTGTCTCCCCGTTGCCCGGCTTGTTGGACCTCCTCAGGATCGATCGCCTTAAACCGACCCAACAAAGAGGATTTGCCTTGCTCGATCGCCTGCTTGGCCATCCTGGTAATAGCTCTGCCCGAGACATAGGCTTCCAGACAACCTCGCCCCCCGCAAGCGCAGGGCCATCCCTGACGCACCACTTTGATGTGGCCGAACTCGCCCCCCCGACCAGTCACCCCCTGCCACAGCTTGCCATTTAGGACGATGCCGCTGCCTACACCAGTGCCCAGGGTTATCAGCATAAAGTTTTCCAGCTGCTTGGCCGCGCCGAGCCATTTTTCTCCCACCGCTCCGGCATTGGCATCGTTCTCCAATATTACCGGCTTTTTTATCTCATGCACCAGATGGGCCTTGAGATCAAAAGATTCCCAGCCCGGCAGGTTGGGGGATTTGACCACCACCTCTCGCTTTTCATCCAGAACCCCGGCAAAACCCACTCCCAGGGCCAAAAGGGGACCGGCCTTGGCTTTCTGCTCTATTTTTTTTGTTAGCCGGACAAGGTTGACAATCACCCTCGCCTTGCCTTGCCGGGCTTGAGTGGGCAGGCTGGCTCGGGCCAGCACATCGCCAGATGGGGAAAACGCGGCCGCTCTTATTGAGGTGCCACCTAGGTCAACCCCTATAACATATCCCGTCCTTGGCAAATCAGGCCCACCTTATTCTTCATTATTAAATCGGTAAACTAAATATATACATTTTAGCCGACCAGCTTCAACAACTGTTTCCCTGCCTTTTGTGGGGGGAACCTTCTCTGGGGAAAATCCTTTATAAAGGGTTCCCCCCACAGAGGGGCCCGCGGCCTCGTCCCCCGGGAAGGTTTCAAGCAAAATATTACCGGAGTCTGGAAAGATGTCATATTTCAGACAATAATGGCCTTCAATTTTACTTGACGCTGTTTTAAGTCAGGCCTTATAATGGGTTTATATCCGGTTCCTGCCCGACGATTTCGGCAGGTGGTAAATTCGGCATTCCAGAGGTGGAGTTGAAGCAGAGATGAATGGGTACGCTCTATTTTGGGGTTGCACTATCCCGGCCCGGTTTCCGTTCATGGAAAAGTCCATGCGGTCGGTGCTGAATATCTTGGACGTTGACTACCAGGACCTGGACGGTTTTACTTGTTGCCCTGAGAAAAGCTTAGTTAAAAACTTCAACCCGGCTCTGTGGGAGCTGACCGCGGCGCGAAACGTCTCCCTAGCTGAGCGCGCCGGGCTTAATATTATTACTCCCTGTAATGGCTGTTACGGAACCCTGAAGGGGATATCCAGCCGGCTGCGCACTTTTCCTGTCGAGGCAAATCGGGCAAACGAAGCACTGGCGCCCCTGGACCTGGCTTTCCACGGCCGCGCGCGCGTTGAGCATCTGATCGAGTTTTTGCACGACCAACTTGGCTTGGGCAAAATAAGGGCGAAGGTCGTTTTTCCCTTGCGCGGGATGCGCTTGGCGGTGCATGGCGGCTGCCACTTGGTCCGCCCCAGCAACGCCATTCACTTCGATGACCCGATAAAGCCGGCGAAGTTCGACGCCCTGGTGGCGGCGCTGGGGGCCGAGAGTGTCGATCATTCCACCAAGTTGACCTGCTGTGGTGGTTATCTTTCCCGGGTGGGCATGCAGGAGCTCAATCTCACCATGGCCGGGGAGAAGTTGAAGGAACTTACCGAACTGGGAGTGGACGCGCTCACTACTTGCTGCCCGGAATGTTTCAAGATTTTTGATAGTTTTCAGCCGCTCCTGCAAAAGAAAGGGGCCGAGGTCTCGGTACCGATATTGACTATCAGCGAGCTGGCCGCGCTGGCCTTCGGCGTGGCGCCGGAGGAGCTGGGGCTTAAGGACCACCGGGTGGACGTATCGCCTTTTTTGCAGAAATTCGAGGCTATTAGACGGGAGCTTACTGATGAGCTTGGTCTTTGATTTGGCCGCGGTGAAAAGGTGCGTGGAGTGCCGGGGCTGTGAGTATGATTGCCCATCCTTTAAGGTTATCGAGGGTTATAACCCCACGCTGGTAGGGCAGGATATATTGGCGGGCCGAGCCGAGGATTGGCTCACTCATCAGATGATCTGGCAGTGCCTGGAATGCCATACCTGTACCGAGCGCTGCCCACAGAAATATAGCTGGGAGACGATATTAACCCAGCTTAAAAAAGAGTCGATCGCCAGGCAGCTGGCCCCCGAGGCGGTGACCAAAGCCTGGGAGATGTTCATAAAGACCAGCCGGTTGGGCGAGCCCAGGCTCGCGCCCCGTAAGAAATATGGACTGCCCGAGCCAAGCGCCAGTGGAGTGGCCGATCTTAGAAGGCTGTTCCCTGACGTTATGAAATAGACCAGGGAGGTTGGTGAATGTTTCCCACTCTTGTGCCTCCGGCGTTTCAGGTTAAGATAGACCATGATAAATGCATCCGCTGCCGACGCTGCATTCAGCAGTGTGGCTGGGGTGTTTATTCCTATAATGCCGAACAGGATAGGATTCAGGCGGCTGAGGCCAAGTGCACCGCCTGTGGCCGCTGTGTGCCCTATTGCCCCGAAGGCGCGCTTTTAGTTGAGCCTCACCCTTTAGCATTGAAAGAAAATTTCAACTGGCGGCCCTATCATCTGCGCAATATTTGGAAGCAGGCTGAATCCGGCGGCATGTTGCTGACCGGCATGGGCAATAACCTTCCCTATCCAATCATCTGGGATAACCTGCTTATCGATGCCTGTCAGGTGACCAACCCCTCTATCGACCCGCTGCGAGAGCCGATGGAGGTGAGAAGCTATTTGGGGAGAAAACCGGACCAGCTGGAGTTTGGCCACGACCAGGAGGGCCGGCTGTGTCTGAAAACGGAATTGGCCAACCAGCTAAAACTGGATGCTCCTCTCATGTTTGGCGGGATGTCTTTCGGTGCGCTGAGCCTGAACGCCCATCGGTCTATGGCCTATGCCGCCCGGGAGGCAGGAATCCTTATGTGCACTGGAGAGGGAGGCCTGCACGAGGACCTCTATCCCTTCAAGCAGAATCTGATAATTCAGGTTGCCTCGGGGCGATTCGCGGTCCATTCTGACTACCTCAATGCTGGGGTAGCGGTGGAGATCAAGATTGGCCAAGGTGCCAAGCCCGGCATCGGCGGGCACTTGCCTGGAGAGAAGGTCTCCTACGAGATATCGGAGACTAGGATGATTCCCGAGGGGACCGATGCCCTTTCCCCGGCCCCGCATCACGACATCTACTCCATTGAGGATTTGAGGCAGCTTATTTACGCGTTGAAGGAGTCCACCGGATATAAGCCCGTGGGCGTGAAGATCGCCTGCGTTCACAACGTCGCCCCTATCGTAAGCGGCATAGTGCGGGCCGGGGCTGATTATGTTTACCTGGACGGGTTTCGGGGTGGCACCGGCGCCGCGCCCACAGTGATTCGTGACCACCTGGGCATTCCTCTGGAGTTGGCCCTGGCGGCCGTGGATGACCGGTTGAGGGAGGAGGGTATAAGGAACCAGGCCTCCCTTGTTGCCGCGGGCGGCATTCGCTCCAGCGCCGATGCGGCTAAGGCGCTTATGTTGGGCGCTGATGCCGTGGCCATCGGCACCGCCGCGCTGATCAGTATGGGCTGCCATGTGTGCGGCCATTGCCATACCGGTAACTGCAGTTGGGGTATAACCACTCAACGACCGGAGCTGACGGTAAGGCTAGACCCGGAGGTATTTGGCGAGAGGTTGGCCAACCTCATTCGCGCCTGGACTCACGAAATCAAGGAGATCATGGGCGCGCTGGGGGTCAACTCCATCGATTCGATAAAGGGGAACCGGGAACGGCTCCGAGGCGTCGGCCTGGACGCCCAAACCCTTGAGATCCTCAGGGTAAAACCAGCCGGTATGTGACCCGCCTTCTGCTGGTCAAAGTTAGCCTTTTGTGAGGGGAACCCTTTTTAAAGGGTTTTCCCCACAAAACACCCGTGGCCCCGTCCCCCGGGAAAGACTTTTCTTAAAAAGCTCCGCTTCTTGGCAGCCCCGAAATCAAATGGGGTTGCTTATTTCCCTCATCCATATAAAATAAGCTCTATAGTCATCTTTAAGGGAGCATAAGCCAGTGAGTAAGCCTTTTCAGCCAGGAGATATGTTGCTCTTGGTCGATTCCAAGGGCAGGAATTACCTGCGCACCCTTCAGGCAGGCAAGATCGATAATTTGAGGGAACACCGGTTGGAGCATGATAAAATCATCGGCCAGCTCGATGGTATCGTGGTTTCCCGGTCCGCCCGGGATTATCTGGCCGCGTTCCGGCCCACTTTGGCCGATTACCTGCTGAAGATGCACCGAGGCGCGCAGATTCTCTACCCCAAAGATGCGGCCATAGTTCTTATGTGGGCAGATATCTTTCCCGGCGCCAGGGTGGTCGAGGCCGGCACTGGCTCCGGTGCCTTAACCCTGGCCTTGTTGAGGGCGGTGGGGGAAAAGGGGGAAGTAATATCTTACGAGGCGCGCGCGGATTTCGCTAAGCTGGCGCTCAAGAATATCGAAAGGTTCTCAGGCCCTTGCCCTAACTTGACCATAAAGGAACAGGACGTATACCAGGGCGTGGAGGAAAGGGAGATTGACCGCATTATCCTGGATCTGCCTCAGCCCTGGCTGGTAGTAGCTTATGCCGCCGATTGCTTGAAAGATGGGGGGATATTCCTCTCCTTCAGCCCCCAGGTGTCCCAATGCCAGTTGACCGTGCAGGCGCTCGCGGATACGGATAAGTTCCTTATCAAGGAGACCCTGGAGGTGCTGGTGCGTCCTTGGGTTATTAGCGGCCGAGTAAACCGACCTGCTCACCGAATGGTTGCCCATACCGGGTTTATGACCTTGGCCAGGAAGATAAGTATATAAAAAGAAGGGGCCGGGTAAGACCCGGCCCCATGGTCGTCCCTTAGTCTCCTTTGAGCATCAGGCCGCCAGGAACTCTTCCAGCTTTTTCTTGCTGAAACCCAGAATTGATTTGTTAGCCACAGGGGTGGGATAAATGGCTAGGCCTTTTTGGGCAATGCCCCTGCCCCTTTTCGAATCAAGGCCACTAGACCCTTTACAAGCGAAAGGAACCCCTTCGCTAATAGTGAGGATGCTCAAACCGGGCCATGTATGTCTTTTTTTTCTGTCAATTTCCTATCCTCCTTTCGCATCTAAAGGATTTGAGAGGCCACTTTAAGAAGGTCCTTTCCCGGCATGTCGGAGAAGAACAAAGAGAGGGCCTCCCCCTGTCGGGTCATAAGGACCTGGTAGCCGTCCACACTCGAGGTGTAAAAAGTCTTGGTCCCCCGTTTGACCATGGTGAACTTTCCCATGCTCCCCGGAATCTCTTTCATCACATGCAAGGATAGCTGGTGCCCATTTGACTTAAAGACGAGCATCGGGGTTTTCCCACCAAACCTGCAAAAGCGTCCGCCGACGATCTCCAATCCGGCGCCTGGCTGGACAGGCAAAATCAGCTTGCTCCCCCAGGCGCTTTCCATACTGGTCCTCACTTCGGCCACCGAAACCGCCAAATCCGCGCTGCCCCGGACCAGGTTGAGAACATTGTGATCTCTCAGCACATGTTCCAGCAGCGGATAGACCTGGCCGCTGTTTCTTGTCAAGTTCAAGGTTAGCCCCAAGGCCAGAAGAACGATGCCGGCTACTGCTACCCAGGCCTGCTGGCGGGAAAAGAACTGCCAGATTTGGCGTAAAGAGTGATTTTCTTGCTTGCCCGAATGCAGGGAGGAGATGACCCTTGTCTCAAGCCCAAATGGCAGAGGCTCCCAGGTGGAGGTGTCCTTAAGCCTGGCTCCGATGTCGCGCTCCAGGCGATATTCCCGCCGACAACCTGGGCAGGCCTGCAAATGACTCTGAATGACAGCCGTCTGCTCGGGCTTAGTGATGCCGTCTATGAACTGGTAAATAAATGACCTTACTTCTTGACAGTTCATGATCCTACCACCTCTCACTGAGCGGGAACCGGGACATAGCCTGCCAACCTTTTCCGTAAAATCTTTCTTCCCCGGAAGAGCCGAGACATTATCGTACCCACCGGGCAGTCCAACGCGGCTGCCACCTCCTCATAGGATAAACCCTCGCCATAGGCCAGGAAGACCGGGAGACGATATTGTTCAGGCAGATCATCCAAGGCGTCCCTGATCTTGCCCCTCAGTTCCTTCTTCAGAAGCTCTTGCTCCGGGCCGGGAATAGTTCCCATCAGTTTCTCCCCATGCTTGCTATCTTCATGGGCGAACCTTTCATCCAGAGATGAGCTCTCGCCTCGCCTGGAGAACCGCCGTCGCTCGTCAATGAAGGTGTTATATAGAATCCTGAGAAACCAGGGGCGGAACTTGTCCTTCTCCCGTAGGTCCCCCCAACGCTGGAAAGCCTTGAGACAGGCATCCTGAACCAGGTCCTGGGCCAGGTCTGGGTTCTTAGTGAGCCGAAGCGCATAGCGGTAAGTCGTTCCCATGAGGGGCCGCAGCTCCTGCTCGAACCTGTCTCCTTTGTGTGCCGACTCAAGCATGAAGATGAACCTTTGGCCTGCGAAAGGAATTTATGCCTCATTGTATCACAAATGCCGGTTCTCATTCCACCATCCTCTTCAACAGGGCCATCATGCTTCTATTATTAAGACGCCGGATTGTTGGCGATTATTCCTTCAAAAAAAGGCCCCGGCTAATCTCCCCGGGGCCTTTTTTAATATCTGGCTGGAGTAGGACCTAGCGGAGATAGCAATCGCACATCTCGTAAGCGTTCAGGTCGCGTCCTTCTTCACCCAGCCTTACTGGGGCCCTCATGTCAATAATTGTCTCGCCGCTTGCGGCTACCATGGTCTCGACCACTCCCCCTTGGCCATAGATGGTGGCAATATCGAATCCAGCGTCGAGGGAGGTGACCCAAGACCCGAAATCACTCAGCAGCTCCAAGGTTTCATAGTTATCTGGTCCGGCAACGCCAAAGACCAGATCCCCGGTAGCATAGATGGAGGCAATGTCAAACCCAACGTCTACACTCAGGGGCAGGATCTCCTCATCACCCAGGGGCAAATTAACCTGTGCCAGGGCGGGGTTGAACCCCAGGGCCAATCCGATTGCCAGAG
>JAZFTZ010000222.1:0-4086 GCA_036446955.1 Thermodesulfobacteriota bacterium | reverse complement strand
CAAACTAACCACCATGCCTACGTTGCAAAGTTATTTGAGAGTATTAGTCTGTTATTTGTACCAAATAGCCAGGCCCCTGTCAAGACAATAATAGCCCACCGACCATATGAAGATATGTAACGAATCTCACAATTATTTGATTCTCTTTCTCGGGATATTCCGCCAGATGCTCTTACCCCCCCCCTTTTTTCGGGAGAAAAATCTACCGGATTCGGTCCCAACCCCCGGCTATCGGGGTGAGGCCGGCAATATAGGAATGGCCAGAGCATCCGCGGGTATCTCCCCGGTTAACGACTCTAAAAAGGCGACTACGGCCTCTGCCTGCTCATCGGTGAGCATCTTGCCCAGTTGGACATCGGCCATGACTCTGACTGCCCGCCTTAGCTCCCGCACACTGCCATCGTGAAAGTACGGCGGTGTTCGGGCAACGTTTCGCAGCATGGGGACCTTAAACAGATACATATCCGCTTTCTTGCCGGTGACATCGTATCTTCCTTTATCAATCTTCTTGCTGCCGGTGGCCGGCCAGTAAGGTTTTACCATGCCGAACTTACTGTACATGTTTCCACCCAGCCCCGGCCCACTGTGACAGCCAGCACAGCCGGTGTCGATAAATATTCCCAACCCCTTTTTCTGCTCTGCGGTCAGCGCATCAAGGTTGCCCCGCAAAAAACTGTCGAAGGGGGCCGGGGTAATCAACGTCCGTTGAAACGCGGCGATGGACTTGGCGATATTATCGTAAGTCAGCGACTCTTTCTCTCCGGGAAAGGCCTCTTTAAACAAAGGCGCATAACCGGTTATTGCCCTCAACCTGGCCATCGCTTCGGCCCGGTCCTTGTTGGCAAACGCACCCCCGGTTACCAGGGCCAGCAACACTTGATGCTCCAGCGAGTCCCGGTCTCCTCGCCAGTGCTGCTTGAACTGCAGCCCGGCATTAAACAGGGTGGGCGAATTGCGAGGCGCCAATTTTCCCAAATGCCCCACAGAAAAGGGAATCTGATCAGCTAAATACAAACCCATAGGATGGCAGGATAAACAGCTGATCGCGCCTGAAGCCGAAAGCCGCTCATCCACAAAAAGCATCTTGCCCAATCCGGCCTTAGCCGGCGTAGTCGGGTTATCCTTTGGCGCAAGCATTGATTCAGGAAGCGGCTTAAAAAGGGCTCGCGCCCGGCGTAAAACTTCCTGGTCGACCCCCTGTCCCAGCGCGGCCTTTCCCCAGCCAGAAGAAGATAAAACAAGGAAAGCCACCGTGGCCGCCAGTATTTTGATACCATTTCCTCTAAAAACCATCCTCTCAGACAGCTTCTTCAAGTCTGGCGCTCCTGGCCCTACATTATCTACTATCTTCAGAGATTTCAGGTTGGAACAAGTAAAAGTATACAAATAGTACCGGGTTGATAGCTAAATGTCAAATATTTTTCAAGCCGTGGCCCCTTTTGGCAATGGAAAACCTTTTAAAAATGGTTCTTCCCCAGACCCCTTTCCCAAATTTTAGGCAAGGCCTTTCGGCGCATTGTCAAGCCAACACGCGGCTCGTTAGAGCCTGGGCTGGTTTTAACTGTCCCGATAACAATCGGGACAGTTAAAACGACCTCAAACACTCACCAACGCGGCTGCTTGGCTCAAAAACACCACGACAAGCCTAGCTTGAAGTTTCGGAAGGGGGGCTGGGGGAGAACCATTTCCAAAGGGTTTCCCCCAGACAGGCTTTTCCCCTTCATAGATGATTGACGTGGCCCTGGTGACCGTGTTAGCTTAAATGTCGCTAGTCAAAATGTCAGGAGAGGGTGACCATGGCTCAAATCATTAAGAGTTTATTCAAGTTCCTTCCCAGAGAGGAGAAGTTTTTCGACATGTTCGAGGCCCAGGCCATGAACATCCTGGATGCTGCCAAGGAATTGAGAGACTTAATGGACGGCTTTCAGGAGATTGAGGATAAGACCCGGTTGCTCAAGGATCTGGAGCACAAGGGTGACACTATCACCCACGATATAATAAGGAAGGTCAACAAGACCTTTGTAACGCCTATCGACCGGGAGGATATCCATGCACTGGCTTCCACCCTGGATGACATCCTGGACACCATCGAGGCCAGCGCGGCCCGTATCTATCTTTATAGGATAACCGAGCCCACCGAGCTCGCCGTCCGTTTTGCCGATATTATCCTGCGTTCGGTGGAGGAAGTAGTCAAGACCATAGCCTGCCTGAGGAATTTTGAGGATATATTCAGCCACTGCGTGGAGCTCAACCGACTGGAAAATGAAGCCGATCAGGTCTTGAGAGAAGCCTACCAGGAATTGTTTGCCGATCCCACCGACCCGCTTTGGGTAATTAAGTGGAAGGATGTTTATGAAACCCTGGAGGCGTCAACTGACCGTTGTGAGGATGTGGCCAATATCCTCGAGGGAATAGTTCTCAAGCATACCTAGCCCGCACCCAGTTTCAATAACAACTTTATCAGTCCCAAGGACGCGGCAGCTACCCCGGCAGCCAACGGTATGGTCAATATCCAGGCAATCACGAGGTTTCTCCCTATCCCCCAGCGCACCGCGGAAAACCTTTTTGTGGAGCCCACGCCCATAATGGCACCGGCAATGGTATGCGTGGTACTGGCCGGTATTCCGCCCAACGCAGTGTAAACTAACGAGCTGGCCGCCGCGGCCTCGGCTGAAAAACCGCCCACCGGCCGCAATTTCGTTACCCTGAGGCCCAAAGTCCTTATCACCCGCCAGCCGCCAAGCAAGGTACCCAGCGCGATGGCCGCGTGCGCGGCCAGGATAACCCATATGGGCACATAAAATTCTTCCCCTAAATATCCAGTGGAGAACAATAATACCGCGATAATACCCATGGTCTTTTGCGCGTCGTTGGTGCCGTGCCCCAAACTGAACGCCGCGGCCGAGACAAGCTGAAGCTTCTTGAAGTATTTTTCCATCTTTCCCGGAGCGGCACGGCGGAAAATCCAGTGAATCGAAATCATTATTATCGACCCGACGACAAACCCGATAAGCGGGGCCAGGACAATGAAAATAACTATCTTGGTAAGCCCGGAGCTGTTAAGCGCGCCCAAGCCGGCATTGGTAACGCCCGCACCGACAAGACCGCCGATCAAAGAATGAGAGGCGCTAATAGGTATGCCGAAATGGGTGGCCAGCGCAGTGCAGGCGATCGCGCCGATAAGCCCGGCCAATATAACATGAGCATCCACCACCGACGGGTCGACTATACCCTTGCCTACCGTGGTTGCCACCTTGACCCCAAACCCGAACGCGGCGACGAAATTAAAGAACGCGGCCCAGACCACCGCCCTCAGCGGAGTCAATACCCGGGTGGATACAATGGTGGCTATCGAGTTGGCCGCATCGTTCATGCCGTTGTAAAAGTCGAATACCAGCGCTACCCCGACTATCAATATTACATAGTAAATCATCCAGACCGCCTCCAAACCCACTTAAATAAACAGCCCCATCATACAACTTCATCCTGCCAGGTTCAACAAGGGAAACCCTTTAAAAAAGTAAAAAGCTTGTCTGGGGAAAACCCTTTAAAAAGGGTTCTCCCCAGACCCCTTTCCGAACCTTTAAGCGAGGCTTGTCGCGACATTGTCCAGCCAACACGCGGCTCGTAAGAGCCTGGGCTGGTTTTAATTGTCTCCCCCCGATTGTTATCGGGGGCAGAGACAATTAAAACGACATCAAACTATCACCAAGAATGTTGCTTGGCTTGAGAACGCGGCGCAAGGCCTAGGACAAAATTTGGGAGGGGGTCTTAGGGGGCAACCTTTTTAAAAGGTTCCCCCTAAGCTCCTGGGTGGGTGGTTTGTGCGGGGGAAACCCTTTGAAAAGGGTTCTCCCCCACACCCCCTTCCTAAACTTTTTGGGCTAGGTCAGGATGGGTGCAATCGCACCCATCCTTATAGGCTCGATATAGCTGGGTAGGGCGTCCCTCCCGATTATTATGGGGGGAGAGACCCCGCCTTTCTTATCCCTTGCCGGGGGGCAGGAGACCCCCCGCTAGCCGCTAAACGCTTCTTATTGTTACCGGGAGGAAAGAAGGTTCTCTATGGCTTGCTTGAACTTCGGA
>JAZFTZ010000221.1:0-6257 GCA_036446955.1 Thermodesulfobacteriota bacterium | reverse complement strand
GGCGGTGTCCTTAATTTGGTCCGGATCGAAGACCACCAGGTCGGCTTTGTAACCCTCTTTTATCAAGCCCCGGTCCTGGATATTTAAGACACGGCACGGGTCCCAGGTCATCTTTCTTATTGCCGCGGGCAAGTCCAGTATTGCCTTTTCCCGCACATATTCGCCCAGCACCCGGGCAAAGGTGCCGAATATACGGGGATGGACCCTGCCCCGGGCCAGCGGGCCGGTCCGGGCCCGGCAACCGCTGTCAGAGCCGACCATCACATAGGGCTTTTGCAGGATGCGGCGAAGGTTGGCCTCGCTCATGGAGTGAATAAGACAGGTTACCTTAAGCTCCTCTTCCAGCAAAAGTTGCACTAAAGCCTCGCTCCCATTCAAACCACGTAAAGAGGCGATCTTTGCCAGGGTCAGCCCCTCCAAGGACTTATTCGCCGTTGAGACAACCTCGGCGATGGCAATGCTTTCCCAATAGCTTTTGTCAGCATGGCGATCGTCCAACTCGCCGATTATCTTCACCCTGGTACCTGCTTCCTTCAGCCGAGCAAGTCTTTCCTGAGGGTCTCCGGCCAACGCCCAGTTGGGCAACAATGCCTGCAACCCGGTATTTGAGGCGGTGTAGGGATAGCGGTCGCAGCTAACCGCCAGCCCCTCTGCCCGGGCCTTTTCTATCATCTGAAAGGCCTCATCCAGCTTGTGCCAGTTCTCCTCTCCCGAGGTCTTGAGGTGAGATATCTGCAAGCGCACCTGGCTCGCCTGGGCCACCGCCAGGGCTTCCTTAAGTGCGGCGAGCAAATCAGGGCCTTCGTTTCTGAGATGGATGGTCAAGATAGCTCCCTGGGCCGCGCACTCCCTGGCCAGATAAACGAGCTCTTGCTGGTCGGAGAAGCAGGCGGGTGGATAGATCAGACCGGTGGAAAGGCCGAAGGCCCCCTGACTTATCCCTTCCCTGACTGTTTGGGCCATCGATTCTAAGTCGCTGGGATTAGCCCTGACCCGGCCATCACCGAGCAACGAGGACCTTACCGTGTTATGGCCCGCTAGCATGCCGAAGTTGACCGCGGGCTCAACGTTCTCCAGGGCTTGAAAATATTCGGCCAGGCTGCTCCAGTGGGGGTCAAAGTCGAATGACTCCTTATAAACCTTCCGCCTTTCTTCTCTGGCCGGGCCAAAGATGGGCGCGGCAGAATAGCCGCAATTGCCGCCGATCTCGGTAGTTACCCCTTGTCTGAGAGAGGAATCGGCCTGGGGATTGAGAAAAAGATGGTAGTCAGAATGGGAATGAATATCTACGAATCCAGGCGCAACCACCAGGCCGGAGGCGTCAATTAGCCTTTTGGCATGAGCCGGGCGAGCAGGGCCGACCCGAACAATCTCATCGCCGCCAATGGCGATATCGGCCTGATATCCAACTTGGCCGCGGCCATCAACTACCGTGCCCCCGGTTATGAGCAGGTCAATGGGCATCACTTTGGAAAGACCGTTTTCCCCCGCAAATAAACTCTCTTCACCTGGAACTCGTCATCGACAATAGCCAGATCCGCATCAGCCCCCGCCTTAAGACAGCCCTTTTTCCCCTCCAGCCCCAGGACACGGGCCGGGATAGCGGTAGCCATAGCCGCCGACCGAAGCGGCGGGCAGCCAGAGAAGTCCACGAAGTTGATAACCGCCTTATCCAGGGTCAGCAAGCTTCCGGCAAGCAGACCTTTAGCATCTACCGCCTTGCCTTCCTTGACCCAAACCTGGGTCTCTCCCAGAGCGAATGTCTTTGCCTGATCAAGCTCTGCTCCGGCCGCGCTCACCGAGTCTGAGACCAGCACCAGGTGTTCGTAACCTATCAGACGTAAGAGAATACGCTGGGCGGCTGGAGACAGGTGGTAGCCATCGGAGATAACCTCCAGGATAAGTCCCCCGGAATCTAGCACCGCCCCCACCGTTCCCGGCTCCCTATGGTGGAAACCTCGCATGGCATTAAACATGTGGGTTACGTAACTTACTCCGGCATCGATGGCCTTCTTGGCTTGCTGGTAGGTAGCATCGGTATGGCCCAAGGCGAGGATTATCCCCTCCCTTCTTAGAACCTCGATGAACTCTAAAGCTCCAGGCAGCTCGGGTGCAACGGTGACAATTCTTATGCCGCCATCCGCCGACTTTTGAAACCGATAAAACTCCGCTAGCGAGGGGGGTCTTAGAAAGTCTCTGGGATGCACACCGGGCTTAGACGCGCTTATGTAGGGACCCTCCAGATGGATTCCCAGGAGTTGGGGAAGATGCTGGTAATTTGCTTGTTGGTAAGCTCGAGCGGCTTGGAGCGCGAGCAAAGTTTGCTCGGGCGACGCGGTAATAAGACAGGCCACGAACGCGGTCACGCCGTGAGAGACCAGAAACGATGCCGTGGTCTCAAAGGCTTTCAGACCACCGCTAAGCAGATCAGCCCCGCCGCCGCCATTAACATGAAGGTCAATGAATCCGGGCACCAGGGTCAGTCCCTGGAGGTCTATAATCTCAGCATCATCGGGAAGCTGAGGGACAACCAAATCGCCGTTGCCGCCCACGGCCTTGATTATGCCCCCGTCGATGAGGAGGTAGCCGTAATCGATATCCTCCTCCGGGGTGAACAGCCGAGCATTTTTGAGAAAAGTAGTCATCTTCAGGTTAAAGGAGTTTAATTCTTTCCCTATATTGCTGTTCCAGATTCCGGTTGTGCTCCTGGCCACCTGGGATATTGGCGCTCAGGTACACGGGTGGAACCAGTCCTTGAGATAGATAAGCCTCCACCACCTGGCAAACGATCCGATTGATAATGAAGATGCCCGCCAGCGTGGAGGTAGGAGCTATCTTTTCGGATAGCTCCGGGTAACTAAGCGCGGCATCGCCCAGCTGGCCGCAGTTGTCGATAACCGGGTCAGCTATCTGGTAAAGCTTGTTGCCGCTAATATGCCGGGAATCGACCCCCCGAGAGTGGGCCAGCGAAGTTATCGCTACCAGGGTCAGGCCCTTTCTTTTTGCTGCCAGGCCCATCTCGACAGCTAGGCTATTTATGCCCGAGTTGGAGATAATGATCAGTACCTCTCCAGATAAAAGTTGGTAGTAATCCATGAGAACCGCGGCTATCTCTGCTATCCTCTCCAGACCTCCACTTTTGCGAGGAGAAATCAACGGACTCAGGAAAGGCTCCAGAATTGGATTAACCGGCACCAGCCCACCGGCGCGGTGAAAAGCTTCTTGGGCCACCAGGGAGGAATGTCCGGTGGCAAACACGTTAAGCACACCGCCCTCCTTCAACGAAAGGAAAACGGCCTGCGCGGCCGCGTCCATGACGCTGGCCTGGGTCTCCTCGATGCGCTTTAAGACCTCTATCGCCGCCTGATAATAAGGATGAAGGGCCATATGACTATCCGGGTTGTCGCCTGGAGTTTACCAGTTCCAGAAGTGCCCTAGATGTGCGCTGCCCAGGAACGATTTTCCCCAGCACAACTCTTTCCCTTGCTCCGGTTGCTCTGGGAAGGTTCCCCCCTTTGCCCATAAAAGTGAGATAGGCCAAGAGAGCAAACGCTTGGGCTTCGGCTGCTCGGCTGGAAAATCCGAACTCCTCAAAGGTGTGAGTGGGAACCGGCGCCAGCAAAAGCTTGAGCTCGGTTAACAACATCTTGTTATGTACTCCCCCGCCGCCTATAATGACCTCGTCCAGTGGGCCCTTAGAGAGTACAAAGGTCCTGATGTTATAGGCCAAGGCATGGGCGGTAAACGCGGTAGCCGTTGCCAGAAGGTCCTCAAAGTTCCGCCCTTTTGGGGGCCACAGTCTTAATCTCCTCAGATTAAAATGCTCCGGCCCGGTGCTCTTAGGTGGATTATGCCGGACAAAAGGGTCGCGCATCAAACGGTCGAGAAGGCTCTCGTTAACCTCGCCGGCCATGGCCATGAGCCCGCCGTCGTCGTACCACTCCTGCCCTGAGGTGAACTCCCTTACCAGCTCATCTATCAAGCAGTTACCCGGGCCGGTATCGAAGGCCGCCAGGTCGTCCAAACTCGCGCGCGCGGGTATGTAGGTGATGTTGGCTATTCCCCCCAGATTGATGACCAGGCGGTTTCGTCTCCGATGCCGGAAGGCCAGATAATGAAAGTAAGGGGCCAGAGGCGCGCCACAACCTCCGGCGGCCATATCCCGGGGGCGAAAGTCGGCTATGGTGGTAATGCCCGTGCGTTGGGCTATTATCGAAGGCTCACCCAATTGCAAACTTGAGGATGTCTCGATCCCGGCCAGGAGGCTAGGTGTGGGCAGGTGGTGAATTGTCTGGCCATGGGAGCCAATGAGCGCCACCTCGCCCGGTTCAAGTCCGGCCTTATTAGCCAGCATTAGTGCCGCCGAAGCGAAAAGCTCGCCCAGCAGAAAATTAAGTTGACAGATCTTGTCCAGTCGGCCGGTCCGGGCAGAGCAGGCCTGAGCGATCTCCCGTCTGACCTCGTGGCTGTAAGGATAGCTTTCAAAATCAAGCAGCTTGATTTTGAAAGCAGGCTCTTTTCCCCAAATCTCCACCACGGCGGCATCTATGCCGTCAGCGGAGGTTCCTGACATCAAGCCGATGACCTTATATTTTGCCACTGATACGCTTCTGCAACTTTATCAAGGCATCAAGCACCGAATCCGGTCGCGGGGGACAACCTGGGACATAAATATCCACGGGAAAGAGCTCATCTACCCCCTGAACAACGCTGTAGGTATCAAAAATCCCACCACTGGTGGCGCAAGCCCCCATGGACATGACCCACTTGGGCTCGGCCATTTGCTCGTAAAGCTTTATGGCCACCGGGCCCATCTTCTTGGTCAAGGTGCCGGCCACGATCATTAGGTCCGACTGGCGGGGGGAAAAGCGCAGCGCCTCGGCACCAAATCGGGCGATGTCGTAGCGGGAGGCGACCATGGCCATCATCTCTATGGCGCAGCAGGAAAGGCCAAAGGGCATAGGCCAGAGCGAGTTCTTTCTGGCCCAACGGACAAGCTTATCCAACTGGGTGGTAAATATGTTATCTGCATGTTCCCCGGGCTCTCTGGGAACCATTTATCAATCCTCCCCTCGTCTTTACGATATTATAACAGATTCGATCAAGTTATTCCTCCAACACGGCCACTACCGGGAACTCCTCGAAGATCTCGTCCCCGTGGGGCGCGTCCTCCATGGCCTCAGTCAAATCTTCGCCGGCATAATGCTCGTAATGCATACCGTCCAAAAAGAAAGGGCTTTCCGAAATGTCATACACCCGGCCCTGGTAAGCTACATAGGTAGGCCGGCCATTAAGCCCATTATATTTCTCCAACTCCTTCAGTGTCATTCGGGGGAGCTCAGCCATATGCTAAGATTGTCTCCAGCGAAAAGCGCCGACATGAACCTCTGGCACCCAGCCGCGATCGGGCGCGCTGAGAACGTCCATGGCTACTTGGGTCACATCCTCCGGTTTCAACAGCCCTTCCCTTCCCCCTTTGGTCCTGACTACTCCGGCGAAGCCGGTGTCGGTTCGGCCTGGGCAGACCGCCGAAACCTTTATATTGAATGGGCGGGCCTCCCTAGCCAGGACCTCGGTGAAGCCCATAAGCCCGGACTTGGACGCCGAGTAGGCCGCGGCTTGGGGGAAACTGGTGCGACCCGCGCCCGATGATATATTGATGATCTGGCCCTGGCCGCGGGCCATCATCGTTTTTAGCGCGGCCAGGCAGCAAAGGAACACTCCCTTGAGGTTGATATTCATCTACGCGTCCCAATCCGAGACCTTGGTCTCAACTATCGGGGCGAAGGCCCCACAATTTACTAAGATATCAATTTTTCCCAGAAAATCCAGGCTATTTTTTATCAGCCTTTCCACTTGCTCCTCTAGCGCCACATCGGTGGGAAGCGGGATGGCCTTGCCTCCCTGGGCCTTTATCGCGCCGGCCACTACCTCGGTATCAGATTTAGTACGAGCCGCCAGGGAAAGGGCAAGAAAAAAATACCCCAGCTGGGCAACTTTTAAAATCTGGTGCTGGAGGGGTCAAAAGGCCCCGGCCACCGGTCGGGGCCAGAGGCTTAGCAAGATTTCCAGGTGAAATTAGCCTCCCAGCCCAACCCCCTTTCCCCCTTGACGGATTTCTAAGTCCCTGGTATATTTCCCTCATCACATCCAATCCCCAGCCTTTGGGGGACGTTATGGCTTTAGGCAATGACAGGTTATTGGGCAAAGTTGTCCGAGCCCGGAGGCCCCTGCCTTCTTATGTTGCAGAGCATTGG
>JAZFTZ010000220.1:0-2531 GCA_036446955.1 Thermodesulfobacteriota bacterium | reverse complement strand
GGCCAGGACCTTATCGGGTGTTAAAGGAAGGTCGGTAATTCTGATGCCCACCGCGTCGTACAGCGCGTTGGCAATGGCCGGTGCCACAGATAGGATGGTGCCCTCGCCCGCCTCCTTGGCTCCGTAAGGGCCCTTGGGCTCGAAACTCTCCACGATGGCGCAATCCACCTCTTGAAAGTCTAACGCGGTCGGCAGCCGGTAGTCCAAGAAGGAGGGACTAAGCACCTGGCCGTCTTTGAGCATCAGATGCTCGGTCAAGGTTGCCCCCGCGCCCATGACGGCACAGCCCTCCAGCTGTCCC
Organism: Thermodesulfobacteriota bacterium; assembly: GCA_036446955.1. Taxonomy (GTDB): domain Bacteria; phylum Desulfobacterota; class JAZFTZ01; order JAZFTZ01; family JAZFTZ01; genus JAZFTZ01. Next base: position 2,230 of record JAZFTZ010000220.1, on the reverse strand, counting down.
TCCACGGTCATGGGGTTAATGGCTCGGCCGCAGTCGTGGCTTATGATGAGCCGCAATAGTTGCACTCTGCCGGTGTCCGGATCAACCTTTACCTCCGCGCCGGTGGAGCCGAAACTGTAGGCTGGAGATTGATTGCCCAGGGCACTTTTCAAGTGGGGATGGTCGAAGGGCTGGGTGAAAAAGCCCCGGCCTATTATGGGCCTGCCTTCGCTAGCCAACTGGGCGTATTTTATGGCCTCATCGATGGGCAAACCTTTCTCCGGCGTACCGGCCACATAGACTCGTCTGTCTTTGGCGATAAGGTCGGCCGGGTTGGCCTCCAGCTTGTCCGCGATTATCTTGAACAGTTGTTCCCGGGCATCGGCTGCGGCCGCCTTCACCGCGTTGCCGGTCCAGAATGTAACCCGGCTTGAGAAGCTGCCCCTGTCTAAGGGGGTAATCTCGGTGTCCGGGGTGACGAAGCGGATATCGTCCAAGCCCACGCCAAACTCCTCGGCCACTATCATTGAAAGGACTGTATTACAACCTTGGCCGCAATCGGACACGCCGGTGAGCAGGCTGATGCCACCATCCTCGTGGACCTTGACCAGGGCGGAGTGGCACACGTATGGGTCCTGATTGACGCCGCTTATAAAGGCATGGCAGGCCAGCCCCACGCCCTTATATCCTTCTCTTTTACGACGCTTGCTTTTCCAGCTGACCGCGGATGAGCTTTTTTCCATACATTCCTTAAGGCCACAACTGCTGATCTTCAAGCCATGGGCCAGGGTTTCGCCTGGTCCAACCGCGTTCCTCAGCATCAGCTCGGCCGTGTCCATACCCAGGTCTTCGGCTATCATGTCCATGTGGCTGTCGCAGGCAAAACGCGCCTGAACCCCACCATGACCGCGCATGGGCCCACCGGGCGGATTATTGGTGTAGACCAGAAAGGCATCACTCTTTATATTGGGTATGTGGTAAACACCATGCAGGAAGGTCATGCACAGTTGCGAGGAAATCGGACCGGTGCTGTTGTAGGCACCATTATCCACGGTGATTCTGGACTGCCGGGCGGTTATAATTCCGTCCTTAGTTACACCGGTTTTTACCTCTATCATCATCGGATGGCGGTAGCGGGTGGCGGCAAATACCTCCTCCCGGTCCAAGACTATCTTGACCGGCCGGGACGTCTTCTGGGAAAGCAGCGCGCAGCAGAACTCGTGGGGAAAAAGTTCCGCCCGGCAGCCAAAGCCGCCGCCTTGAGCAGGCACGATCACCCGCACCTGGCTTTCCGGAATCCTCATCAGCCGGGCCAGGAACATCCTGATGCGGTAAGGGGCCTGATTGGCTGACCATATGGTGACCCGACCGGAGATGTCAAAGGTGGCCACGCAGGCATGGGTTTCCAGCGGGCAATGAGACATGCGGTGGGTGGTAAACTTATCCGCGCGGATGTGATCGGCCTGGGCAAATCCCTTTTCCACATCGCCCACGTCCAGGTTAGTTTCCCAGGCGATATTTCTCTCCTTGTCATGGACCAAAGGCGCGCCCGCCTCCATAGCATCCAGGGGGTCGAAAACGCCAGCCAACTCCTGGTAATCTACATCTATAAGCTCCAGGGCCTCCAGCGCGCTATCCTCATCCACGGCTGCCACCGCGGCCACTTCGTCACCGATATGGCGGACCTTATCCCCAACCAGGGCCTGTTTGTCGAGCAGCTCTGGATAGGCAGCCGGCGAGTAGATGGAGTACTTTATCCCAAAGGTATCCGCGGCGGTTACCACCGCCTTAACTCCGGGCAGCCGTTTGGCTTTGCTAGCATCGATGTTCTTTATGAGCGCGTGGGGATAAGGGCTCCTCAAAACCTTGCCGTGAAGCATGTGCGGCAAGGTGATATCGCTGGCATATTGGGCTTCCCCGGTCGACTTGACTCCCGAGTCAATAGGGGGCAAGCGATGACCGACAACAGACTGTTCATTCATATCTGCACTCTCACTGGCTCAATTTTTCCTGGTCAGCCGGGCCGGGCAAAAACTTGGCAACGGGAGCCAGGTTTTCCCCCGGCGGCTTTGTTGTAATAACCGGCTCTTATCTAGTGAACTCCGCCGTGTACATCTTATCCACCGGAGGCGCCTTGCCCTTCTTGATCATGCCATAGTCTATCAAGACCCTCCTGACATTCTCCAGGCCCTTTTTGCTTATCTTGCCGTCTTTGGTAAACCCGAGCCCTTGGAAAGCGAGCTTGGCCACC
>JAZFTZ010000219.1:0-7023 GCA_036446955.1 Thermodesulfobacteriota bacterium | reverse complement strand
AAGGTCGCAATTTTCCTTTATGGAGAAACACCAGAATTTCTTGAAGGCGTTCATATTAGAACGCCGGGGGTTGAGCTGCCCGCCCGAGGATGAAGATTTCCTGCGCTTACGGCAAAAGGGGATTGCCTATACTGAGCGGGTGGCTGATGTCATCCGATTGGGGATTGAGCAAGGGGTTTTCAAGCGGGTGGATGCCATCAAGAGTGCCTTTTACCTGGTGGAGTTGGTAAAGGCAATGGTGGTAGGTCGCATAATAGGTCTTCCCGTTGCCCCTTGGGAGCAGGAGTGCAACCTAGTGGAAGAGATCTTCTTTAACGGGATTCTGGTCCAAGAGCATGACCGGGATGAACCGACCACTGGCCCTTTTCTCGGCTAGTGGTTCTCAGAAGGGGATGAGATGGTGAAGCTAAACATCAGAAAAGGCAGATGTGCCTTCGGCCTCTGTCTCGGGGTTATGGTGGTTCAGCTGTCGGGACTGATCACGGCTTTGATTCCGGGAGGAATTTTTGGCCCGCGTGTCCCGCCGGCCCAGGCCCAGGAGCCTCTCAAGCCCGTAGAGCTAAGAGTTTCAATCTTGCAGGCGGTGGAGCGGGCGCTGGCAAAAAACTGGACCATTATAAGGGAGAGTTACAGCCCGGAGATCTCGGCTACCAACGTGGTAACTGAGGAAGCCGCGTTTGACCCGATATTAAACTTTGAGGGCTCGCTAACCACGCAAAGGTTGCCCACCGCCACCGGCCTTGCCGGGGGTGGAGGTGCTGGTAGTGAGCCTGGAGTTTCCGCATTGGAGACCCGCAATGGTAGTGCCAGCCTAGCCCAGCGATTTATAACCGGAGGGAACTACGAGTTGACCCTGAACGCTTCCCGGCAACAGACCAACAGCAACTTTGTCTTCCTGAATCCCAACTACAGCTCCGATATAACCTTGACCCTCATCCACCCGTTGCTGAGGAATTTCGGTCTGGAGTTTAACCGCTCTCGTATCAGGATTGCCCAGCTCGATAGAGCCATCTCCAAGGAGGTTTTTCGCCAGCAGGTGATTGCGGTGGTCTCTCAGGTGGAGAGCAGCTATTGGGACCTGGTGCTGGCCCGCCGACTGGTGGAGGTTAGTCGGCGCTCCTTAGAGTTGGCCCGGGACCTTCGTCGGCGCAATAAAATCCAGATAGAGGCCGGGGTGTTAGCCCCGATTGAGATTTTCCAGGCCGAGGCCGCGGTGGCCGCCAGGGAGGCGGAGTTGATCAGCGCCCAGGCCGCGGTAAAGGACGCTGAGGATGTGTTAAAGAGCCTATTGAGCATGGAGGAAGACTATCGCTATCAGGAGGTTACCATCCTCCCAGAAGATGAGCCTGCAGTTACGGTAACAGAGGTGTCGCTGGAAGAAAGCTTGAAGAGCGGATTGGAAAAAAGACCGGAGATTAGTCAGGCTAAGACCCAGACGGCGAGCCGGGATATCTCTGTCCGCGCGGCCCGTAACCAGCTACGTCCAGCCTTGGATGTAACCGCCTTCTTCGGCCTCAACGGGCGGGGCCGGGAGGTCAAGGATAATCTGGACGTGCTGGTTTCAAGTAAGCGTTACCACGCCGGCTTGTCCGTCTTCCTGGAGATACCGCTCGGTAACCGGGTGGCCAAGCAGACGTTGAGACGTTCGCGGTTGGAGGCCGGACAGGCCCGGGCCAGCTTGAAGGAGATTCAGCAACTAGTGAGCCTGGAGGTGAGGACCGCGGTTCGCCGCCTGAACACCAGCCTGAAAAGGATAACGGCCACCCGGGCGGCCCGGGTGCTGGCCGAAAAAACGCTCGATGCCGAAGAGAAGAAATTTAGAGTCGGCCTTTCCACCAATTTCAATATCCTTCAGTTTCAAAACGACCTGGCCATTGCCCAGAGCGAGGAGACCCGAACGCTGATTGATTACACCAAGGCCCTGGTGGAGTTGCAAAGGGCCACCGGCACGCTCTTGGAGGTCAATAGCATCGTGCTTTAGACAAAACCTGAACCCGTCCCCCGGGAAAGATCACCCCAAGTAGTACAAAGGATGTGGCGTGGAAGATATTGACAATTGGTCTGGGTCTCTGATAGCTTCTGGCCTGAAGAGGATGAATCTTGTTGGTTAAAGGAGAGGACCGGCCGGTAAATGGACTTGCCTCCTCCCTGAGGATACCAGAGGCAATTGTGGCTTGAACCCTAAACCGAGAGTGAGAAAGAGACCCAGGTTCCGACGGCTCCAGGAGGCACTCCTTTGGGCCGGCATCCGGCTGCTCTGGGCTAGTTTCAGGTTGGTGCCTTTGGCTGGGCTGCGTTGGTTCATCAAGGTTATGACCCACCTGGCTTACTTGTTTATGAGGCGAAGGAAAAAGATAGCTCTGGGTAATCTTGGCCTGGCGTTTGGAAATGATAAGAGCGAAAAAGAAAAAAGGGCTATATGTAAGAGGTCAATGATTAACTTCTCCAGCGCGTTCGTCGAGGTGTTGTACTTCGTCCATTATCCCGAAAAGCTCGATGGCAGCGTCGTCGAGGTGGAAGGAAGAGAAAACCTGGAAGCCGCCATTTCCCAGGGACGGGGGGTGGTGGTCTTCAGTGCTCATCTGGGTAACTTCGGCCTGGGCATGATGAGGCTGGTCCGGCTGGGCTATCCCGTAAACGTGGTGGTGCGCAATCCCAGGCTGGAGCCGCTGGCCCGCTTTCTTGGCCAGATAAGCCAGGATTTTGGTCTGACATTTATCCCTGACCGCCCGGCGCTGACCTGCACACAACGCTGCCTGGAGGCCCTGAGCGGAAAGCAGATCCTGTTCTTGTTAATCGACCTCAATGTAGGCAGAGGGGCTATCTATGTTGATTTCTTTGGTAAATTAGTTCCCACCTTCAAGGGTCCGGCGGTTCTTGCCCTACGTACCGGTGCCCCGATTTTGCCCATGTTCATGGTCAGGGATGACACCGGGAAGCATAAGCTGATAATTGAGCCTGCGATAGAATATCAGACTAGCGGGGACCGCAAGCGAGACGTGTACGAGCTGACTGCTCGGTTTTCCAAGGCGGCTGAATCATACATCCGGGCCCACCCCGAGCAATGGTTCTGGCTTCACCGAAGGTTTCGCAAAGCCAGAATGATCGGCAGTTGACGGCCGAACTCGGTTCCCGGCTCTCTTTTGCTCTCCAGGTTTTCTTCTGACAACTTCCTCCCCCATGTTGGCACGCTTAACAAGGACGAGTCATTGCTCAGTCAGAGTGGCATTGATCCTGCCTGATTCTATCTCCGATATGTCCTGGAACGCCAGCGCCTATAAGGGCCTCATGAAAGTCAAGAGGAAGCTCATGGTAGTCTATACTGCCAGGTGGACCAATGCGGTAAAGGGAGAGAAGCGGCTTTGGCCTTGTCGGACGGGTGCGCCGGGATATAATCGCGGGCAGACTGAAGGTTCCTGACATCGTCAAGCCCACCAGTTAGCGGGAATATGGTGTCATGAGATATAAGTGAACCTTTGTGGGGGAAACCTTCTCTGGGGAAAACCCTTTAAGGGGCGCTGGCCTTTGTGCCTCTGGCCTGGGTAGTTCTCTTCCGCACCCGGTTGGGCCTTAACATTCGAGCGGTCGGGGAAACCCCTCGGGCCCCGGAAGCGGTGGGAATCAACGTCCATGCTATCCGCTATCTCTGCGTTATCCTGGGCGGAGCGACCCTTAGCCTGGGCCAGGTGAGTCTATTTACCGAGAACATGACCACCGGTCGGGGTTTCATTGCTCTGGCCATAGTTATCTTTGGCAAATGGGAATCCCGCCCTGGCCCTGGCCGCGGCCCTGCTCTTCGGTGGGGCCGAGGCCATTCAATTGCGGCTCCAGGGTTTAGGTCTGGCTATTCCGTTTCAATTCTTGCTCATGCTGCCTTACCTTCTCACCATTATCGTCCTGGTGGGGGTGGTAGGGAAAGCCGCCGCACTGGCCAGCCTGCTTATCCCTTACCGCAAAGAGAAAGCGCGGTAAATCTCGGGTTTCAGGGTGCAAACAAAAGGCAGGTTACGTTACTTCCGGTTATAGTCTAGGCCGTAACCCACTACGAATAGATTGGTATGGTGAAGCCGACGTACTTATTGGCAAATGACTTTCTTTACGGAACTAAGGCAATAGCTAAATACATGAGTCTATACCACCGAACCGTAAGCCGCTGGATACGGGAAAGGGGTTTACCCGCCACTTTCCAGGGCAGAGGCTACATCACCACCAAGCAGGCTATAGATGGGTGGCTTTACACTTAGATAAAAGCGGATGTCGCCTCGTTCAAGAAAAGGCAGTAAGACATGGTTAGATCAGAGTTCAGAAGAAGACAGTGGCAACTGAGGCAGGTGGGATGACCCTCATATGCCGGTAACTCTAACTTTGGAAGGGGTACAGTAATTGGGGACAGGTCGGTTTCATTCATCCTGACAATTCACATTCCTAGGCTAGTGGCGATGAAGTCGGTGAGACAGATAACTTCCGGGTCTCCCTCCTGACGATTCCGGTTGAGGAAATTGAAGCAGCAAGAGGTAGGCGTAACGATGGTTCCCGTACTGGAGGAAGCCAGGACCCTCTTGGCCCCTTTGGGTGTTCGACAGCAGTAGTCAGGAATCTCACTGTAATGGAGGCCCTTTACTCGGGCCATAATCCTTTTAGGGGTCTCTACATCCATACGGAAGTTTTCGACCCGGTGCATCTTGTGACAGCCTTCGTAGAAGTCTATATCCTTTGTGCTCTCCAGGTGGTCCAGAATGGTATCCAGGAACTGAGCATAATAATATATCTTGATGCCATCACCCATTCCCAGGTTGTGATACCGCATATAACATCCCGCGCACGCGGTTATCAGGGCTTTGGAGCCCAAGTTCTTGGCAGCATCGATGTTTGTGCCCTCGTAACAACGGGCCAGAGATTCGTATTCCTGCCGTTCGCTTTCTGGGGTGTCCTTGGCTAGCTGTCCCAAGAATGATTGCCCGCAGCACATCTCCCGGGAGAGAAAGGTGAAGCTTATCCGGTAATGCTTCAGAATATCCGTCAGCCTTTTCAGATGAGTGATATTGAAGGCGTTATGGCAGCCGGTTATAATTGTGTATTCCGCCTGCCGGTCTAAAGGGGAACCGAAAAAGCTCCCTAATATCTTGCGCCGCAGGTCGGTTACAGGAAGGGAGCTCCCCTGTCTTTCAATCAATTCCACTTTTTCCGGCAGACTCATTTGTCGAAAATCTTCCATGTTTCCTCCTTTTGGGAGTTAAAGAGTTCGCAAGAGCTATATCCGAATGAAAAGAAACGGGCTTCTATACTCGAATTATCCGTATTAGACTCTGACGTGTCAAGATTAAAGTTGCGGGTGATAACGCGACTATAGTCTATTTTGAAGTCGCTTAAAGCCAACTTTCGAATTATTCAACGATTAGCGCGTGCGTTCCTATCCCGGAAAGCTCGGGAAAGGGATGGAGGTGACCTGCCCCCCAGAAATCGGTCCAGGTTGTATGTTAGGATTGACGTAACGGGATGAGAGGCAGCATGGGGCAAGATCAATAGGACAGGGTTTGTTATGGTCAGTGCAGGGTGGAAGGGGCATAGAGGGGCTGTCTATGGAAGTGGCTTGACCCCTTTAAAAAGCAAGCTGACCACATAAAAAAAGGCCCAGGAAGTAGTGGAGTTAAGGCAGAGGTTACTAGAGACAGGAGCCAGGCACTATTTGCGCTTTAAATCTGCCCCTTGGGCATTTTCTGTGGTTTGAACTAGTCCACCTTGAACTCGTTACCAAGCAAGAGGACACTTTTTAGGAAATTGGTAGAAGATTTCTTTTGGTAATCGCAAGGTTTCTGCTTGCTTATAACTCTAACCTTGAAGGTTGTACAATAATTGGAGACAGGTCAAACACACAATATATCGGGGGAGTCCCAGAGGTCTATGCTTTTGTATTCTTGCCATAGTTGAAAGCCACCAGCCTCCCGCTACTGTCGCGGTTTACTCTGGTATAGTCTGGCTTACGAGCACGGAAGTTTATGCCCAAAGTGCCGAACGCTGCCGCGTTGGATTCCTGTGGCGCGCCGCTGAATACGTCCGCTCGCCACGGAATCTCGAAATCCTGAAAGCCGGCTGCGACTACCACTCCCTCAAGCTCTGCTTCCAGCAGAGCACCGCCAATTCAACCGGTCCACAGGTCGATCTCACATTTTGCCGGTTCAGGGACGGCCTTCTGAACCAAGATGTCGCCGGTCTGAATCCTGCCTCCCGACTTGAGCACCCGATACATCTCCCGGAAGACGGCGGACTTATCCGGGCAAAGGTTGACCACTATTCTTTTAACAAAGGCGATCGCTTCGGTGCTCCTTCATGAGCCGCAATGCTAAAACCGCTCCCCCAATCATTAGGGCGCCCAGACCAAAATACACCGCTTTCAAGTTGATTAAATCGGCCACCAGGCCGAAGAATAGCGTGCCCACAAAACCGGCCCCCACACCAATAGAGTTGTATATCCCTATCCCCAAGGTTGTGGCATGGTGCGGGTGGCTCTCGGTGAAGTAGCTCATTAGAACGGGGAAGATGGGGACACCAGAAAGCCCCAGCCCCAGGCATAGGGCCACCAGGAAAGGGAACCCCTGGGTAAAGGGAAGGGATAGAGATATAAAGGATGAGAGACAGTAGATTATTACCACGATCTTTCTTCTGCCCAATCTATCGGAGATCCAGCCAAATAAAGGAGCCGCACCTATTGCCACTACCGCGGTGAGTCCTAGGAGGAGGGAAGCTGTCTTCACCGAAAGACCGTTCACCTGAGTCAGGTATAAGGTAAGGAAGCTGAGGAATGTCATGATGAAGACAGACCCGAATGCGTTCAAAATGATGGCGGTCCTAGAATCCCTCTGGCTCAGGAAACGTGTCACCATCATCCATACGTTATTCCCCTGGTTTTTCCATTTCATTGTTCCCCTGGCTCGGTTGAAGATGATAAAAACAAGCACACCCACGAATACCACCAATAACGTAAAGACACCGAAAGAGAAATGCCATCCCATATTGACTGCCACC
>JAZFTZ010000218.1:0-29277 GCA_036446955.1 Thermodesulfobacteriota bacterium | reverse complement strand
TAAAACTCCTCAAAGAATTTTCCTTTGCTTAAAGACGACTTAGCTTCATCCATCTCAACCATTTTCTCCTTTTAGTACCAGGGTGGCGTCCACTACTTTGGCCCCCCGGCCTGGACTGAACACCAACAACGGATTAATATCCAACTCCCTGAGGCGCTCTCCCATGGCCTCACCCAGATAGGAGACCCGGACCATGATATCGGTCAACGCGGCCAGGTCAGCGCCCTCTTTCCCACGCGCTCCCTTAAGCAAAGGGGCCACTCTCAACTCATTAATCATACCGAGAGCCTCGTCATGGGTGATGGGGACGGCGCGGAAACTGACATCCTTGAGCACCTCGGTCCATATTCCTCCCAATCCGGCCATGATAACGGTGCCGAATTGCTCATCCCGGTTAAGTCCGATGATCATCTCCCAGCCCTTCTCCACCATCTCTTGGACCAGAACACCGGCTAGGCTGGCTTCGGGCTGCAACTTCTTCACGCTGTCCATAATGTTTGCGAAAGCCTTCTTTACTTCCTCGCCGCCGGTCAACCCCAGCTTCAGACCACTAAGCTCGGTCTTATGCACTATCCCCTCCGACTCCACCTTCAGGGCCACCGGATAACCCAGGCCGGCGGCCAGATCAGCCGCCTGGTCGGCGGATTTGGCCAACTCCTCCCGGGTGACAGGTATGCCCCAGAGAGACAATATCTTCTTGGTCTCCCGCTCGCTTAAGATGGTCTTCCCTTGGGGGAGCAGCGAGCTGCAGGCTCGGGCCCAGCCGTTGGGGATTGCAAACGCTGATTCTTCTTTTCTCTGCGCCCGCTCTTTCAGGAAAGAGCCGTAGCTGACCAGGGCACTCAGGCCGCTCAGACACTCGCCGGCATTGCGGGATACCGGCGTCACCTTGCCGGATAGTAACTCCCGCTCCTTTCTGCCCATGGTGCCACTGAGCCATAGAAAGACGAACGGCTTTCCCAGCTTGTCAACGTATTTGAGGTAGCTGCTGATTAGTCTGTCATCAACCAAGATGGCGGTCATGGCAAAGATAAGCGCGTCGATGCCCGGATCGCTGGCCAGGCATTCGACCACGTGATCGAAAATGGTCTCATCCTTCAACACCTGGCCGGCAAAGTCAAACGGGTTCTTGGGCGTGCTGAACCAACGCAGCTTCTCCTTAAGCTTCCGGCAGGTCTCCGGCTTAAGCTCGGGCACGCTAAGCCCCATCTCCACGGCCTTATCCGCGACCAACTCAGCCGCCCCCCCTGACGTAGACATAATGCCCACCCCATTGCCTTCAGCCAGGGGAAACCGTTGCAGATAGGTGGATTTGGCCAGGAAATCATCTATATCGGTCGCCACCAATATCCCCTTCTGCTTGAATACGCCTTGATAGACCGGAAACGAGCCGGCCATCTTGCCGGTATGAGATGCGACCGCCCGGCTGGCGCTCTCAGTGCGGCCCAGCTTAAGGACCACCAACGGCTTCTTGTGGGCCAGGGCATAGTCGGCCACCTCAAGAAACTTGGCGCCTTTATCCAGCCCCTCCACCAGCGCCATAATTACTTTAGTGTGAGGATCATCAACCATGAACCGGATAACGTCACTAACATCCAGACAGGCCTCATTGCCGGTGGAGACCAGATAACTGAAGCCTGTTCCCTCCGCTTTGGCCCGGGAGACTATGGCGCTCATGGTGGCTCCACTCTGGGACACGAAGCCGATACCGCCTTTATGGAGCTTCTCTCCCTCCAGCGCCGGTGAGAAACCAAGCGGGATGCCATCAACGATATTTACTATTCCATTGGAGTTGGGGCCTAGAAGCAGCAGGCCATTTTCCCTGGCCAACCGGGCCAGGTATTCCTGTTGCTCTTTCCCCTCCGAGCCGGTCTCGGCGAAACCTGAGCTGGTGATTATTACCGCCTTGGCTCTTTTCCCCGCCGCCTCCCGAACCACCTGGGCCACGTGCTTGGCCGGAACAAGGACGAGCACGCTCTCCACCTCGCCGGGAATATCACTGAGGGAGGGATAACAGGGATAACCGGCTATCTCCTTATATTTCGGATTGACCGTGTAGACTTTTATGTTGGGCTGGTAGTTTCTCAGATAAAGCACCGGGGTAAAGGCGATGTTGGTGGGGTCGTTAGAACCGGATGCACCTACCAGGGCGACCGACCGAGGCCGGATCAAGGGATCCAGCGATAGTTGAGCCACATCATCTTCCCTGACCATCTATTTTTCTCCACTGCTCTTTTTAGCCCTCATCGCTCTTAGAACCTTCTCCGGGGTGATGGGCAGGTCCTTTATCCTCACACCGATAGCACGGTACAGCGCGTTGGCGATGGCCGCAGCCGTGGGGGCCAGGCCGGGCTCGCCTAAACCCTTGGCGCCAAAGGGGCCGTCCGGTTGGGGAACCTCCACTATCATCGATTCCAGCATCGGCACACCGGTGGGGCCGACCACGCTGTAGTCGGAGAAGCTGGGGTTAATCGGCCGGCCATTATCCAGCACCAGTTCCTCATTAAGCGTTGTGCTTAGGCCCATGACCAGCGCGCCTTGAATCTGTTGCTCACACAACCAGGGGTTTATAGCCCGACCCACATCGTGAGCCGCCACCAGCCTGGTAACCTCTACATGTCCGGTCTCCAGGTCTACCTCCAGCTCGGCCGCCTGAGTGGCATACATCCAGAAAGCCCCCGGCCGAGCCCCCTGACCGGTCTCCGGGTCGAGAAAGGTGGCATCCTCCACCACACAGGTCCCGGTACCTATTATCGGACCGCCCTTCAGATAGTGTGCATGGTAGGCCACATCAGCCAGACTTATGCCCCTATCCGAAGAACCGGTTACAAATATCCGGCCGGCCGCGAATTCTAAATCCCGCTTATCGGCCTCCAACTTCTCGGCTGCCACCTCGGCCAGCTTGTTACGGGCATCCTCGGCCGCAGCCTTAGCCGCATTGCCGGCGAAAAAGGTGGCCCGGCTGGCCGCGGTGGCCCAATCGTAGGGACAGGTATCGGTGTCCGAATCAGTAACCGCAATATCCTCCAGCCTCAACCCCAGTATATGCCCGACTATCTGGGTGAGGATGGTCTTCACCCCCTGGCCCATCTCCACCACGGCGACAATCAGTTGAGCACTGCCGTCCTCATTAACCTTGAGCGCGGCCGAGGAGGAGGAAGGGACGTGGGAGCTCTTAAACATGCAGGCCACTCCGCTACCGCGCGCCTTAGCCGGCAATTTTTTCTTATCAGCTGACGCGGCCAACCGCTGGGACACCCGGCGCAACGAATCTTTCAGCCCCACGCTGATCAATCGCTCGCCGGTGGCCGATTCATCGCCGGTCTCAAAGCCGTTTCGCAACCGAATCTCCACCGGGTCCAGACCCAGGTCTTCGGCGATGATGTCCATTTGAGATTCATAGGCCCAGGTGACCGCGGGAATGCCGAAGCCCCGAAAGGCGCCGCCGACTGGGTTATTGGTATAGACGCAGTACGAGTCTATCCATACGTCCTTAATACGGTAGGGGCCCGCGGCCGCACAGCCGGCGTTAACTGCCACCACCGGTCCGGCGGTGCCGTAGGCGCCGGTATCCCAGACCAGTCGCATCTTCCGGGCCAATATAAATCCCTCTTCATTAACACCGGTCTGGATGTCTATGTTGCAAGGGAGCTTGGTAACGGTGGCGGCGAATTCCTCCTCCCTGCTTAACTCCAACCTTACCGGCCGGCCGCGCGCCTCCTTAGCCAGAGCGACCGCAATGGGCTCAACCGTGGGGTAATTCTTGCTCCCGAAGCCGCCGCCAACCAGCGGCACGATAACCCGCACCTGAGTATAGGGTAGACCCAGAGAATCGGCGATGATGCGCCGCATGGCAAAGGGAGCTTGATTGCTGGCCCAGATGGTCACCTTACCCCGGCCATCCACCTGAGCCACCGTATGGTGCACCTCCAATGGGCAGTGGTGGACCCGGTGGGCGGTGAACCGGTCGGAATATACCCGATGAGCGGATGCCAGGCCCTTATCCACGTCCCCCCTTCTTAGCTTGAATATGTTGCAGATATTTGTTCCCGCCACCGCGGCCACCGCGGCATAGCGGCGGTAATCAGCCAGGTCAGGGTGAACCAGGGGGGAATCGGGCTCCAACGCCTTATCCGGGTCTAAGACAGCCGGCAGCTCCTCATACTCCACCTCAATCAGTTCCAGGGCCTCCTCCGCGCTATCCTTATCAACCGCGGCCAGCGCGGCCACCGGCTCCCCCAGGTAGCGGACTCTATCTCGGGCAACGACGCTCTGATCAGCTATATAAGGCCCATAATTAGCCTCGGCAGAAAGGTCCTTGCCGGTAATCAACGTCTTTACCCCGGCGAGCCGTCGGGCCCGGCTGGCGTCTATATTGACTATCCGGGCATGGGGATAGGGACTGCGCAACACCCTGGCCCAAAGAAGGTGGGGAAAAGACAAGTCCCCGGTGTAAACCGCCTGGCCTAAGACCTTTTCCCGGGCATCAACACGCCTTACTTTCGCTCCAATCATGAATCTTTCCCCGCTATCTTAACCGCCTAGTGGTCGAGATAATCAGTAAGCTTTACATCCTTCCACCTCGGGTCTACCTCACAGCGCTCCGCCCGGGGAAACCCGGTTGGCCAGGTTGCGTCAATTCCCATCTTAGTGTTTATCGCCCCCTTGATATTCCTTGACGCTGAGCTGTACGCGGACGGGTCCAGCAGACAAACGAAGGTCTCCGGTGAGATGACCAGGCCCCGGTCTCCCTGGGACCGGGTGGCTATGGCCCAAAGGACCTCATTGGGATCAAACACATTAACGTCCTCGTCCACCACCACCACCAGCTTTATCAACGGGGAAGAGAGCGCGGCCAGAAGGGCAAGCTTGCTCTGGCCGTCGTACTCCTTCTTAATCTGAACGAAGGCGACAAAGTTGCACCCGGATTCCGGCATGAACACGTCCTTAACGGTGGGCATCACCTCTGAAACTCGGCGATAAAGAGCCGCTTCCCGGGCGGGCATTTGAACCATCAAGTGGTCCGCCGAGGGGCTGTGGATGTCAAGGTATATCGGGTCGGCCCGGGACATAAGCCCGCTGACCTCCATGACCGGGCTCTGCTTAGCTGGGCCGTAGTGCCAGCTGAACTCGCCGAAGGGCGCCTCGTCCTCTTTGACGCCGGCCAGTATCCGACCTTCGATAATTAACTCGGCCTGGGCAGGCACTTTTATATCCACCGTGTGGCCATCAGTAAGCTCCACCGGCTCTCCCATCAGTCCCCCGGCCACATCCATTTCATCCACCTCCAGGGATGAAGGAGACGTGCAGGCCATATAGAAAGCCGGGTGATGCCCGATAACCACCGCCACGTCCAGGTTCTCACCCCGCTCCTCGCACTTTTGAAAGATGTGATATGCATGCGAGCCCGGGTCCATGCTTATGATCAGCTTGCGCGGACCTTTATACATTATCCGGTAAATACCGGCGTTGCTGATACCGGTATCAGGGTCGCGCATGAAGGTTATCCCCGCGGTTATGTATGGGCCGGCATCCTTCTCGCAATGGGTGATGATCGGCAAAGAGGAGAGATCAACCTGATCGCCCCTTGATAGCTTATCCTTGACCGGCCCATTAGCGCTAACCACCGGCTTTATCCGGCAACCGTCCCGGCGCCGATATTCTTTAGCCAGGGCACCCTCCTCGGCCTCCAACGCCAACGCCAATCGCGGTCGGGAGGCGAACAAGTTGGATAACACCGGCATGTTTTTGCCTTTGATTTTATCAAAGAGGACAGCCGGGGATTTCCCCTCCCCCTCCAGCCGCCTTATCAACCCGGATATCTCCCAGGCGGAATCCACCTCCCTACTCGATACCCGAGCAAGTTCCCCGGGCAGCTTATCCTGTAACAAGGCCAGATATTGGCGCAGATCTTTAGCCATGTCGAACACCTCTCAAGAAGAAAGCCAGGACATTTTTTTCAATAACCGTTGAAAGGCCTCTTGTGCTTCGGCCAGGACCTCATCCTCATCCATAGTTATCAGCCTGCCCTCCTCCACCACCACCCGACCATCGACGATAACGGTATGCACGCTATCGCCAGTGGCTGAGTAGGTCAGGTTGGAGAGAACGTTGGCCTTGGTAACCGGCACCCATTCCGGGCGCATCAAATCGAATATAACTATATCGGCCTTTTTCCCCGGCGTTAAAGAGCCGATCTCGTCCTCCAGCCCCAGCGCCCGGGCGCCATTTAAAGTGGCCATGTCCAGCACCGTTTGGGGGCCCATCAGATCGGGCTCAAGCCGGAACTCCTTGTGGGAAAGCGCGGTCAATGACAGCTCTCTCACCATGTCCAGGTGGTTGGAGCAGTTGGCACCGTCACAGCCCAAAGCCACATTTACACCCATCTGGAGCATCTCGGGAAACCTCCCGCAAGAGACGCTGCCATAGGCGCCGTGCATGCTGGAAGAGGGGCAGTGAATGACGCTCGCCTGCCTTGCTTTCAACAGCACCAACTCCCTCCCGTTTATCCAGCCCATGTGCACCGCCATAAACTTAGGTCCCAACAGGCCCAAGTCCTCCATCCGCTCGATATCCGGCAGACCGAAGCGCTTCTCGGTCATCCTTACCAACGGTTCAGTAACCGCGGCATGGGCCATTATGCCCACCCCGTATTTTTCCGCCAGCTCCTTCGAGCCCAGACAAAGCTCGTCCGAGGAATTGGGCACCTGGTGCAAATCGAGCCCGGGTATAATCCGGCCCGATGCCCGGCCCTGTAAACGTTGAATAAACTCCTCAGCTTTAGCCAGCGCCTCGTCGGTCTCCTCCTTTACGGGAAACCCCTCCAGACCAGGCGGGTCATAGATATCCATCATCGTCCGGGCCATAACCCCCCTGATACCGGACTCAGTCACCGCCTGAACGGCCGCCTGCTCCAAACCGGGCATGGTACCACACTCGGCGAATGTGGTGGTGCCTGTCTTGAGCATCTCCAAACAGGCCAGCCGAGCGTTGATGTAATAGTTTTCCTCATCGATAAGCGGGTAGTAACCCTTGAACAGGCCCACTATCCAGGAAACACAATCGATGTCATCAAGCAGGCCCCGGCAGAGCGGACTGACAAGATGCACATGGGCATCGATAAGCCCGGGCATCACCAACTTATCAGTGGCATCCAGTACCCGGGCCGCGACTTGGTAATCTGACATCTGGGCCGCTTCGCCGAGGGCCACTATTCGGTCTTTCTCTATAGCCAGGTCAGCCCCGGCCAATACCCGTCGGTTATTGTCCTGGGTCAAGACCAGGCCGTTTTTTATAAGCAAGTCGGTCATAGGCTTCTACCAACCGGTATCCGGCACCCGAAATCGGCTGCCCTGCTTCTTTTCCCTCAACACCTCCTCCAACGGCCTTATCGCCTGCCGGTGGCCACCCAGCGCGAGGAAGTCCTCCCGGGTCATGGTGTACTCCATGGCCACAGTGACCGCGGGAGAAGGCACCCATGAAAAGGCCCTTGGGTCGGCCAGACCGACGTCCACCACAAAGGTGATCCCTCCGCCGGGGAGGATAAACGTGGGCACGCCGGCTACCGTTATCTTGACCTTTCCCTTATGCACCGCCTTGGTGAGTCTCAGTGGCCACTCGGTTACTCCCCCGCGCGCGCTCCCACCCGCACCGCCGATGAACCGCGCGGAGACAGTGGTTGATTCGGTATTCTCCTTCAACGCGCTAAGAGCCGATTGGGCCCGGCTGGTTATATCCATCTCCTCAAAGTCGCCCCCCTCGTTATACCTGTACATCTTCGCCTGGCGGCCGGTAGGCTCGGTGACCAGCACGGTAAATCCCGGCCGAACCCTTTCCGGATCTTCTATCTTGAAAACTTTGACCGGATCGTGGACATCGGTGTGACCCCAGCCGCTGCCGGGCACACCGTAGTACCGGCCGGGCGTATTTCGGACATAGCTGAGACCCAGTCCGCTTCGAGGCATCCGCTGGTCCCGACGCACAAAGGCCAGTTCGGTGTACAGACCGGTATAGACGTCGTCCAGGGCCACCACCTCGTCAGCCGCACCTCGGAAGAACTTGCTCAACAGGTTCAAGGTAGCGCTGCCGCAGGCAAACTTCATCTTCTCCCGGACATGGCCGTTGATGATGGGAGGCTTACCCAATTGAAGAACCAGCCGAGCCTGCTCTTCCACTCTGAGGGTAACCGACTTTCTCTGGGCCAATTCAGTAATCACCTTGACCGCGCTGAAACTAGCTTGAGTATTGGTCCCGGTTATAATCGTCGGCCCCGCCAGAGACAGGTTCTGCGAGCCGTACCCTGGAGTAGTAACCACACCAACCCGATTGCCCCGGTAGATAATCGGCGAGCCCTCCTTACCCAGGTATTCATCGGTATCCACCTTGACGTACATCTCGCACAGGCTGAAGATGCACTCGGTAACACAGCTGACCACGTCCACACCCTGGACGTTGGCTTCGACTATATACGGCGAAGGACGATAACAGGGAGCGGTAGTCCCCGCGCCGATACCGGTGAGAAGAGGCTTGCTGATAGCCGGCTGGTAATCGTAATCGATATCATCGTTGATCTCGGCGTAGCTTGCCACCGGCTCACAGCGCAGCAACAGCCCGCCTTCATTGATGAAGTTCTGGCAGGCGCCTTTGCTATCCAACGGTATACAGCAAAGGACCGGACAGGCATGGCAAACCAGACTACCCGGCGGGCCTGGCCCTTCCGCGGCTATGACGGCGTCAACCGGGCAGACCTTGACACAAGCATGGCAGTCGACGCAACGTTCGTCTATCCTTGCTTTTCTCTTGACAACGGTTATCGCCTCCGGCTGACAGACCAGCAGGCATTGGTTGCAGCCGTTGCACTTTTCCGGGTATACTGCATACATATGACTATCTTAATCTATGATGTCGGACATCTTGGTGAGGGTCCCATAAAGCTCGGGACGGCGATCCCTGAAAAGGAGTATCCGCCTCCGGGCAACACGCACCTCGTCCATATCCACTGTGGTACAAATAACACCCGGTTCCCCCTCCGGAGCCTGGGCAATTACCCGGCCATCAGGGCCGGTGATCAGACTCATCCCGTAGTAACGGGCCTCTTTGTCCTTTACCCTTTCCACGCCGGACTTGTTGATACCCACAGCGAAGACCTCGTTCTCAGCCGCGTGGGTCCTGAACCCGCACACCCACATGTCATGCACGTAGCCCGCCGAGGCGCTGGGCACGAATAACAGCTCCGCCCCCCGCAGGGTCAATACCCTCCAACTCTCCGGGTACCAGCGGGAATAGCAGATGATTATGCCTACCGTGCCTAAATCCGTCTTGAAAATAGGGTAACCCGGGCCGGGACGAAAGTAGAATTTTTCATCGTTGACCATATCCCCCCATCTGAAGTGAGAGATATAGTTTTTGCGCGCACAGGGTATCTTGGTGCCGCCGGGAAGCAGGCCCCAAATAACCTTGCCGTCGGGCCCAATCAGTGCCGCGCTATTGTAGTATTCCCCCTCCAGCGGTCCCTTCTCGAAGATGGGCGCCAGGATGTGGCACTGGTACTTACGGGCTTTTTCCCCCAGCATCTCGGTGGTAGGGCCGGGAATGGGCTCGGCCCAGGCGAAGTAATCCTGATGGCTGAACCCCAAACACCAGAACTGGGTGGTGAACAGTTCGGGAAAAACGATGAAATTTGGCCTCTCCTTTTCAGCCACATCCGCTACCTGGTCCCATGCCTGCTTGATGTTTTGCTCTTTATCCTCGACCGCGGGCCCGGTTTGTACCACAGCAATCTTAACCTCTTTGGCCATATCAATCTTCCTCCTAAGCTAGCTTGCGGGGCAAGTACTTCCCGGTACCGGGCTTTGCCAGCACTTGGCCGTCACGCATGATCACCTGTCCCCTGAGCACGGTCAGAATCGGCCAACCGGTCAATTCCATCCCCTCGTAAGGGCTGTAGTCGGCTGCCGAATGCAAATTTTTCTTGGGATCGACCACCTTCTTCTTATCCAAATCTATTATAACCAAGTCTCCATCGGCGCCCACTTTGAGCTCGCCCTTTTGGGGATATATGCCAAAGGTTACCGCCGGGCCGTAGCAGCAAATTTGCACCAATCTCTCCAGGCTCAATTTGCCTTTGTTCACCCCCTCACTCAACAGAACCGGCAGCATGGTCTCCGTGCTCGGCCAGCCCGGTATGGCCGACCACAAGTCCTGCTTCATCTTCTCCGCTTTGGGCATGATGGTGGACTGGTCGGAGCCGGTACAGGTAACTATTCCTCTCTCTATCCCCTCCAGGAGCTTCTCACAACTTTCTCTAGCTCGCAAAGGTGGATTGATCTTGGCCATGCGGCCAAACTTGTCATCGTCATCCTTGGTGAAGAAAAGATAATGGTAACAGGTCTCCGCCACCACATTGACCCCCCGGGCCAGGGCCTGAGCCACCAGGTCCACGCCCGCGCCAATGCTCATATGAACTATATAAAGGGGCGCGCCGGTCAACTCGGCGTAAAAGAGTGCCCGTCTTATGTTTTCCTCCTCGGCATAGTCAGGCCGGGCCTCGGTGTAAGCAGCCAAGTCATTCCTGCCCGACGCCATGAGCCGTTCCTTATGCCAGTAGACTATATCCATGTTTTCCGCATGCACCATGGCGATACCGGGATAGCCTATCTTCTTCAATGTCCTCATACTTTCCATGATCAGGCCGTCATCAACGGCACTCACACCGAAGACCTCCGCCTCCGCCCCGGAATAAGCCATCATGTGCTTGTACGAGGTTATCCCAAAATCCCGGGCACATTCGGCTATCTCCTCCACATGCCGCCGGACGGTAACCAAACCGCTTAACGCTATATCAACACTGGCCCCCGCCTCGGTGTACTCCTTGAACCTGGGGAAGAACTGCTTGTACGAGGCCGCGGGATCGGCCCGGTCAAATACCACCGGTATCATAGTTGTTATCCCGCCGGCGGCCGCGGACCTGGTCTCGCTGATCATTAATTCTTCAGCCGTATAATATGCCGCTTGCAGATGCGCGTGGGGATCGATTATCCCGGGAAGGACCGGCTTGCCCCCGGCATCTATCTCCTCTTTACCCTGAGGCAGAAATTTGTCCCCGGCTACTGCGACAACCTTGCCCTTATCGATGGCAACGCCCCCGGGAAACATTCCATCCCTGGTCACTAAGCAACCGTTTCTGACTACTAAATCAACTCTTTCCATATCCCCTTCCTTTCCCAAGAAATACCATCATTTTCGACAAAAGACTAACTTGCCAGGGCCGAACAAATATCGCCGTCACCTTATCGCCAGCCAGGAGGTGAACTGGCAAACACCTGCCCTGAACTCTCCATCAACTCTGAAGTAACCTAACTTAACTCATGGAGTGACCAGCGCGGCTCCGGCCACTCCTTCACAGTAGCCGCATCCCGCCCCTCCTCTGACAGCTAAGCTTAAGTGGCTGGGCCGATAACCAGACCCGATCTCATGGAAAAATCTATATTATCATATCTATATCCAGTTCCTCAACCCGTCAAGTATTATTCCGCCCCGCTGCACGGAGCCGAGGGGCTATTTGCGGGGGAAACCTTCTCTGGGGAAAACCCTTTAAAAAGGGTTCTTCCCCAGACCCCTTTCCTAAATTTTTAGCTAGGTTTTGATTGGCGCTAGGCCGCCAATCGAAACCTAACCCCAAGTTTGGGAGGGGGGTATGATATGAAAGAGTTCAGTGGGTATTTATTAGCATTTTCTCTTACATCGTCATAATTTTTTGGTGGACGGCCCCGGGATATGGCGCTCATTTCGTAGGCTCGGATAAATGTCTGCATGTCATGCCAAGGAGTACAACTGGTGGCGGGCATCGGGCCATCCCTACAAATTACGGAAGCCAGCCGAAGCTAAAATATCTGGCCTGCCGCTGCCCAAAGGCTATACCTGGGCCGACATCTCCTATGTAATCGGCGGCTTCAATTGGAAAACCAGCTACATAAACAAGAAGGGTTACATAATTACCACTGCCAAGGACGGCTCAGCCGCGCCCACCCAATACAATATAAGGATCAGGCGATGGGAAACTATCATCCTGGAGAGAAGAAGAAGTATGACTGCGGCCGCTGCCATACCACCGGCTACTCCAAGAAAGGAGATCAGGGCAGCCCAGACTAAGCTCCTTCCTCCCCAAGGAAAGCTAAGAGCCTCTCTTCCGCCTTTTCTGAAAGAATCTCTATATAGACGCCGATGAAATAATCTGGCCCTACACCTATCTTAGAGTACCACCGGGCGGCGCCTTCAAAGGCTATTCTTTGAGAAGGAGTAGAAGGTAATTTCAGACTTATATCCAAGATATTGGGCACCCAGGCCGATTCGCTTAGGTACCCAATGACATGCAAGTCATCAATAGATACGGAAGGCACCTGAGCCCTTAGTCCACCAGCGGATATATCATTTATCAGGATTCTCGTCGACCGGGAGGCTCATTTTTGATCTATGGCAGAAACTATACGCATTGTCCCTTCGACAGAAATATCTTTGCGTTTCCACCGCCGGCGCTTTAATAAATGCGCAGGGCGAGTTGGCTTCATGGTCTTTTCATTGGCTTTCATGGCTCCCTCCTACCCTTTTATTCGTGAATTAATATCCTTCCTGAGTTGACAAATGGCCTCGACTATGGCTCCAGCACCAAATAGGACTGCGGCTATCAGCAAGATGATAAAGGCATCTGATTCCTGGGTGGAACTCTTAGGACTTGCGAAAATAGCGCCGCCAACAATGAAAGCCAGAACCGCCATAACGTAGAGGAAGATTCGCATAACTACCATCCCTCCGCTTGCGGTTTTGCTTTCTGGTTTATCGGAAGGAGAAGGTTTTTTGAGCTCCTTGAGAATTCTTTTTTGTTCTTCCTTGCTCAGCTCATCCCACTCGGGCGGTTCGGAGTCTTTTTTCATAATCCTTTCATGTATTTCTTTTCCATCCAAGCCCATTTCAACCTCCAACCCTTTAGGTTTTCACTCAAACCACCTCCCCAACCCATTGCACCTACGAGGTGTGAACCCTTATGCTTTCCACCGGGTTAATTGCGCGAAGGTTTAAAATGTCTCCTTAGCAGGCTCTATGGCAACCGGCCCCTGGGCCAGGTTTAAACAGGCAGGTTATTACGTTGTACTGAGATGCGATTATATTAAGTATAGCACTTAGGGTAGGTTAACCAAATAGAAAACAGCCTTGCCGTGGTGCTCCATTTTCATGATGTGGTTTTTCAGCCCCGGTGTGCGTGCATGACTATTTCCTGCCCGCTAAAGGGGCCTATCCGCCTTTTGCATTAATACCGGAGGCTTATTACGTTTACGTAAATAAACGCCATTAATATTAGCCTACTTCTGGGGTTGGGCCTGGATGTGTGATAATATCCTTTTATATCAGCCACTTAGCATTCGTGTGCAATATTTGCCTTATTTATCATCCACTTAGCCCATAACTGCGCCAAACTCAAGCCGTTATATGCCAATTATCGACAACTAACATTTTGATATGCGCCGACACTTTAAGCTTGCTAGAACCGACTACTAATAAAGGGGAGAAAGAGAGTAATGTCCTTGTCCACTCGCCAGACAGAAGAGAAATTGGAAGACTTGCTTCGCCAGCTCCTGGCTACCCAAGCCCCTAGCCAGAACTTCAGGGATAAGCTAGGGGAAACTTTGAGCCGAGAGTTGGAGGCTTGCAAAACCGGGTGGATTAGGAGGTGGGTTATTGACGCTGTCATCGGCCGGGCTCTTTCTGACCTAAAGTTTCGCCATGACTTACTTGAAGATCCGGCCGGGGCCACCAGCCGGGCCGGGTTCATCCTTTTCCCAGCGGAGTTGGCTGCTTTCAAGGATATGAGTGAAGAGATGATGGAGACCTTCAGCGGAGCCTTGGATCAGCGCATCAGCAAGAAAGTGGACCATGGACTTGATGATGGCCCAGCCAGTGGAGCTTGAAGGGAGGACTAGATGTTTTTTAATCTTGAGGAGTCGGTATCAGGCGACGGGTGCCAGCCTGGTTTGGTTAGTAAAGTGAAACAGGGTGGGGTTCGTATTCCTCAGGTACTATCTATAGAGGGTGAGCCAGATATTCGAAAGTTGTTGTCTCTTTCTTTAAATTACAAGGGCCGCTATGAGGTTATAACCGCAGAGAACGGCACGGTAGGCTTGGAAGAGGCCAAGAAGAGAAAATTTGATTGCATACTCATGGATTCCTTGATGCCAGTGATGGATGGATATCAGACCTGCAAGAGGTTAAAGCGGAATTCGCAAACTAAAGATATTCCTGTCATATTCTTGACCGCCCAGACTCAGCAAAAGGAGATTGAAAAGGGAATGGCTCTGGGAGCAGTGGATTACCTCCTGAAACCATTTGACCCCATGAAACTGCCGGACCAGATCGAACAGATTCTAGCCCGGGTGGGTAAGGGCTCTGATTAGTGAACTGACCTGCCCCCAATTATTGTACCACTTTCAAAGTTAGAGCTGCCGTATATGGAAGCCCTGGGAAGATAGCTTTATAGCTTTTGGAGCTGGTGCGCTATATTCAACTGCAAATCGCTCGCCAGCCGGGGCCTTGGGAGGTGAGGATTTCCAGTCAAAATTAGGTTTCTCAGGTCAAAGCTCTTACTGGCGGTGTGGAATCGTTATTGGAGGCCCGGGACACAAATGGCCATTTTTCTCTTGACCACCTGCGAAATTCTTAGTAAGAATGCCTTGACAATCAAAATTCTCCTCCTTTAGCGGGAGCATTATTATTTTGGATAGCCGCCGGCCACAAATGAGGAGGTTATTTGCCATGCCCCGCACACTCATTTGTCACAAAAGATGAAGTTTCACCCGTAGAGATAAGCGGAACAACAAAACGTTGCCAGTAAGATATGCACTTGGAGAGGAGGGACGGTAAGATGCCACTGTATATGGATATTCACAAGAACGTGGAAGGGTTGACTGCTGAAGCGCTCGCGGGAGCTCATCAGAAGGACCTTGAGGTTCAGGGGAAGCACGGAGTGAAGTACCTGAAATACTGGTACAATGAAGCCGAGAAGACTGTCTTCTGTCTGTGTGAGGCTCCCAGCAAGGAAGCGGCCGCGGCGGTGCACCGCGAGGCCCATGGTATCGTCGCCGATGAGGTCATCGAGGTAAAGGAAGGCTTGTAATGGTCCAAGCTCTTCCCGGTGGCAAAGTGACTTATTTCCAGGTGAAATCTTTGCCCCAGCCCCAGGCTCTTTTTCCTTGACAGATTTCCAACTCCCTGGTAGATTTGAATCGTCACACCAAAACCCCAACCTCTGGGGGATTGTCATGGCTTTAAACAATGACAGGTTATAAGGCACCGTAAGACAGTTCTGCGGTGCTTTTTGACAGGGACGCTGCATTCAAACTGCGAATTTGATGTCGTCGAAATTTGATATGGGGAATTCCCTTCTAGACTTCTGGAAGAACGAAAAGAAAGGAGGCAAATGATGTTCAGAACTAAGAGGCTACTAGTGCCCACGCTTCTTTCGCTTGCCCTTCTCTTGTCTTTTGTTCCGCGGGCGGCCGGTCAGCTAACAACCCTACGAGTAGGAATCCTCCCTATAGTGTCGACCATGCCCCTGTACGCCACCGTGGAGAAGGGATTCTCTACCGCCGAGGGGCTTAAGCTGGACTTCAAGCCTATGCGCGGCGGTGCGGTTATCCTACCAGCCGTCGCCGGAGGTTCCCTGGAAATAGGGATGAGCGCCTACATGTCAGTGATTATTTCTCGGACCAGGGGATTTGACTTTACCATCATTGCCCCGCAGAACCGAGAGCGGTACTATACCACTCCCTCGGGGCGGGAAGGGATATCAGCAATTATGGTGCTGGAGGATTCCGGCATAAGGCGGCCCGAGGACCTCAAAGGAAAGACTATCGCCGTGAATACCTTTAGCAACGTCAACCAGATCTATGCTTACGAGTGGCTTAGCAGGCACGGAGTGGAGCCCAAAAAGGGTGTAAACTGGATAGAGATCGGCTTCCCTAGAATGGGCCCGGCTTTGAGGAACCGCCAGGTAGATGCCATATCCCAGACCGAGCCGTTCATTACCGTGGAGAATGAAAGGGGAGGTGTGCGGTCCATCGGCTGGCCCTACCAGGAGGTCAGCCCGGATAAGCCGCTGGAGATATCGGGCTATGTGGTTACCGAGGCCTGGCTGGCCAAGAACCGAAATTTGGTAGAACGGTTTGTTCGGGCTTACTATAAGGGCATGGATTACGTCCTGGCGCACCCAAAGGAATGGGCCGGCTTCCTTCGCAAGTACACCCGCGTCAACCCGCGACTCATTCCCAAGATAAAGATATGGGACTGGCACCATCCCCTGGATGTCTCCAGCATTCAGCGGCAGGTGGACTTAACCTATAAATGGGGGGTGATAAAGACTAAGGTGGATGCGGCGAAATTCATTCATTCCACCGCCTTGAGATAGAAGAAGAATCTGTATCGCCAACTCGCCAATGGGGGTTTTTAACGCCATCATTATACATTGGCCAGACTGAAAAGCTTTTTCCTATCCGAAAAAACCGAGGACGGGGTTCAGGTAGAGGCGCTCAAGGAAATTTCCTTTCAGGTTTGGGACAATGAGTTCTTTGCCATTGTTGGCCCCAGGGGTTGTGGCAAGAGCACCGTAAAACACCTAGCCAGAGGGGGGAGAAAAGAAACGTTACCCCCGCAAGGCGTCTTTGTCAAGCAAGAACATCGGAAACAATAAGCGGTCTACCCCCTTGACTATTTTGCCTTGTCCCGTAGATTCTCCCTTTGAGACTTCGGGCCATCTGCCCCGCTGGCGTTGGCTCCTCACTCACTTTTGGGGCTTCCTTCATACCGTCGCTAGCCCGCCTGGCCAGCCTTTTTTTGGTCTCCTCCATGGCCTGCTCCCTAACCCATCGGGTTATCTAGAGTTCTGTGGAAAAATAAGTCCCTCCTAATATAAGGTGGTGGGGAGGCCCCTTGACCTGCCCCCTGAAAACTTGTCCACTGCACTTATGGCTTGGTGTAAAACCCATCCATGTATTACAAATAGATGGACGCCTCGAAAGGACACCAACTAATAGCGGTAAACTTATTGATATGAAAGTGGAATAAGCAACAGGTGGCTTGACAGTTCAGTACACAATTACATAATTACCGCATGTGGTTGCTGACTGTGTGTGGGAATTAGCAAAGCTTATAAGCTAAGCACACCCTCCATCACCAATGAGCTCTTGGCCAGTACTCACAAAACCATGGACTGCGTAACCTGCCACAACCCTCATAAGAGGGCTGCCTTTGCCATGAAGATCAAGTGCGAGCAATGCCATAGGAAAGCAGCCCGGGATTTCGCCGGCAGCAAGATGCAGCGGGTGGGCAAGAGCTGCGTTGATTGCCATATGCCCCGCGCGACAAAGTCCGCCGAGGCCAAAGGACACTTTGAAGGAGACGTGAGAACTCACCTGTTCACGATTAACCTGGACCCCAAGGCCAGCATGTTTTACAAAGAAGGCAAGAAAGAATTCGCCAGAGGATTTCTCACCGTGACTTCGCCTGCTTGGATTGCCACCAGGATAAAGATAAGGCCTGGGCGCTTAAGCATGCAAAAGAGGTTCACAGCGCGGGAAAATAGCGGGTCAGACTAGAAACACAAACCGCCCTAGGGTACGGGCCAGAGGGGCTATTTGTGGGGGAAACCCTTTGTAAAGGGTTCTCCCCCACACCTCCTTCCCAAACTTTGGCTTATGTTTGGATTGGCGCGGTAGCACCAATCCAAACAGACAAGTAGAGGGTTCAGGGGGAGGGGCCAGCGGCCTCGTCACCCTGGGTACGCCTGACTAAAGGTATTCACCAACTTGCCATTCGCCAGGCGTTCTGGCGCTATGAGGAGAAGCGAGGTCTGTTTAACTCAGACCGGGCAGGGCGCCTCTCCCCCCCTCAGCAGCCCCAGCCAGGCCTTAGCCAGTACGGGGTCGAACTGGCTACCCGAGTTCCTCTCCAGTTCCTTGACCGCCTCACTCCTCTCCATAGCCGACCGATAAGGGCGGCTGGAGGTCATAGCATCATAGGCATCGGCCACCTGTAAGATGCGGGAAGGCAATGGTATATCCTCCCCTTTAAGTCCATCAGGATAACCTCGACCGTCCCAGTGTTCGTGATGATGGTAGATCCAGGAAACGGCTGGCGCTAGAAACCTAATCGCCTTAAAGATCTGAGTGCCAACGATGACATGTTTCCTCATCTCCGCGACCTCGCCATCATCCAACGCTCCCGGTTTACGCCAGGCCCTCTCGTCGCAACCCACTTTGCCTATGTCGTGAAGGAGCGCGGTGTATTCCAGGATTTGGCGCTGATTCTCATCAATACCAATCTGGTCGGCAATAGCCAGGGCGTATTCTGCCACCCGCTGGGAATGACCCGCGGTATAAGGGTCGCGCGCATCCAAGGCCAGCATCAGCGCTTTTATCGTTTCCAGAGAGATACCTTGAATATGTTCCAGGGTGCGGGCCTGTCGAATGCCTATGGCCATCTGATCAGCGAACCCGCGGAAGAATTCAATGTTTTCCACCGAAAAACTGCGTGACTCTGAAAAGGCAACGGTTATCGCTCCAAACGCCTTACCCTCAGCGGTGAGAGGGGCGGAAAGGATTGAGCTGACCCCATGAACCTCCGCCACCCGGGCAAGTCGGGAAAGCCGGGGATCTTCCTTGACGTCAGGAATGGCCACTGGTTTTTCCTCGAGCACCGACCACCCGGCCGCTCCCTCGCCGGGCCGAAGCTTCAGCATTTCAAGCATTTGCAGGACTTCTTCAGATACACCAAAGGACGCTTTTACCAATAGGTATTCTTCTCTCTGATCCAACATCCAGATCGTGCAACTGGGGCTCTTCATCACCTGAGCCGCCAGCCGGGCGGCCATGGTCATTACCTCGCCAATATCCTTCTGCGCCAAGATCGCCCGATCCATGCGGTACAGCGCACTTAACATACCGGCCTTTTGCCGGACTTCTTGACCCGTCCTGGCTGCCTCCAGGGCCAAGGCCAGCTCTAAAGATAGGTTCTCGAAGGTCTTGATGTCTCGCTCAGAAAACCTGGCCCGCCGCCGGGAAAGGAGGAACAAGGCACCCACCGGCTTACCATCCTTCATAAGGGGCAGACACAGGCCAGACCTCAGACCGACCTTCACCAGGAATTCCCTGGTCAACACGCGCGGGTCGCTCCACAGGTCGATTGAAATCTGGGGCTTGGCCTGTTTAAAAGCTATTCCTGTAATCCCCTCTCCTGGCCGCAACCGGGTAACAGGCCAATCCTCGGGCAAGTCCGGCGGCCGCTTATGCAATAATCTCAGTTCGCCGGTCTCCGGCGAATAGACAGATATCCGTACCTGGTCCACGTGAAAGGTCTTTATTATCAGGTTGACCGCCTCATCCATTACCTGGTCGAGAAGACAGCCGGAGAGAACGAGCTCTTGAATCTTCTTTGATACATCCCGGCGCTGCTGGTGCCATTTCAACCCTTCTCTAAGCACGCCGGTTAACAGAGCAACCAAGAAAAGGACGATAACGAACAGGCCCCCCATCTCGGGCATAACCAGATAGTGAACCATACCAAAGCCCAACCAGGCCACCAGACCCCCGGGCAGGCCGTAAAACAGCACGGCCACCACCGTAGGCAAGGCGGCTACAACCTCCATGTGCCCCTCAGCCAGGAGCAAGGCGCCCGCGGCCAATGCGGCAACCAAAGCAGTAATTGCGGCCTTGGGAAGGGGACCCATCTCCCAGATATTAGGCCCCCGGTAAAGTTCGGTTACTAATCTTGCCAGGACCATTATTTACTCCCCTCCCTTGATCTAAGCACAGGTTTCAATCTCCGCTCCCAGGATTCAGCCAACGGAACTGACAGCTTGGAGAGGCACAGCGGCTTTTTTGACGGGCAGGGTTTCATCTATAAGTTCATTGACATTAATATGCGCCGCTATAACTATGCCCAGCTAGATTTATTTCAAGGCAATAACCATGCCAGAGCTTGTGGGTGGGAATTCTTAACCCGGCCTGCCCACCTGTCTATTAGTCATACTGGGGATAGGCAAGCTAGTAGAGATAACAATCGTTTCAACTTGTATACCAGAGTTACAAATCAAACCGCTACCCGGCAGACGTTATCTACCAGGAAACTCAACCTCTGCGGCAAACTCTTAAGCCCGGAGATAAACAAAAACCGATTCGACAGGCAGAGCTGATTCAGAGATACCCCCTCTCGGCCCGCCTCCTGGCCCAGCGCGCCATAAAGGGGGCGCGGCACCCTGAGGGTTATCCTTAATTAGGCGGTTTTCACATATTTAAAGGCCGCATAATATACCTCGCCCTGGACGTTACAAATGGATGCCAAATATGCCTGGCAACCGGTCTTATTAAAGGAACGCCAAGCGCCATTTCGCCTCGTCTTTAGCCTTGTCAGGGTCGTGCCGCGCCGAACAAGGTCTTCTCGGAGATCTTCCTTGATAAGCCAGAAAAACTAACCTAATTAGTTTAGTGAGTTAGCTTTAGTAAAGTGAACTTCTTTATCAATTATGATATCTCTCCCTGGCAACCCGCAAATCGCCCAAGGAGTGAACCAGGCAGATATCATCACCCTGGTGTCAAGAGCGCGCAATTTATTCCGGTATAAATAAGCCAATCAAAATTTTATCAATGAGAATAGCGGGTAACCCTTCAGCTTTTCTCGGCCCTGAAGAAAGGTCAACTCGATAAGATAGAGGCACTGGACCACCTTACCACCCATTTTTTCCACCAGCTCGATTACCGCCTTGGAGGTACCTCCGGTAGCCAGTAGATCATCGACCATTAGAACCCGGGAACCGGGCTTTATGTCTCCCTGATGGACTTCCAGAGAGTCGCTGCCGTACTCCAGTTCATAGCTGATTTTTTCCGTCCGGTAAGGAAGCTTACCCGGCTTGCGGGCAATAACCAGTCCCTTCTCCAAGCAATAGGCTATAGGAGAGGCGATGGCAAATCCCCGGGCCTCTACGGCAATAACCTGATCGAATTCCTCCCTCGGGCAGCCATCTATCAATAGGTCTATGGCTCGTTTGAACCACTTCCCCTCCCTCAGCAGGGTGGTTATGTCCTTGAAGATAACACCTTTTTTAGGATAATCAGGGACATCTCGAATCAGACCCCTCAAGGTTTCCAGCTCAGTTTCCGCCATTTCCTCTCTCCTTTGAATGCGTCCGGCATTTACCCTCTTGAACCAGTTTAAAGGCCAACTCAACCGCCTCTTTAGGGTCACTAACAGGGAAAATCCCTTCGCTTACTTCCCAGGAGTCTATGGCGACAACGGGTTTTCCCAGCTTCAAGGCAAAGGCGATCTCACTTAAGGTGCCGAATCCGCCGCCGATGGCGACCAGGGCATCACAGCTCCTGACCAGGATCAGGTTTCTGGCATGGCTCAGGCCAGTGGCCACAGCCAAATCGACGTAAGGATTGGCCTCAGCTCGATCAAATCCTGGCAGGATGCCCAACGTGGTGCCAGCGGCGCTTTTTGCCCCTTGACAAGCCGCCTCCATAACACCTCCCAGGCCGCCGCTGGCCAGGATAGCGCCTCGGCGACCGATCTCCTCGCCGACTTCTCTGGCCAGCCGGCGCTGCTTCAGACTGGCTTCTCCAGCACCGATAACTCCAATAACGATGTATCCCGACCTCGCTGACATAACCTATCTAAGCACAAAAGGGAGCACCAGAAATCCCAGCACCACCAAGACGAGCAGGGCCAAGGATAATAAATTAAAATAACGGCGAATAAAGGTCTCGGCAATGGGTCCGAAAAGGAACAACAGCCCGCCAACCAGAAAAAACCGCGCCCCGCGACTCAAGGCGGAGGCGATAACAAAGGTGGAGAAGTCGATTCGGAAGAAACCGGCACTCAGGGTAAAGACTTTGTAGGGAATTGGCGTGAAGCCGGCAATAGCTATAGCCCAGGCATCGTAAGAGACAAAATAC
The DNA here is from genome assembly GCA_036446955.1 of Thermodesulfobacteriota bacterium. Classification (GTDB taxonomy): domain Bacteria; phylum Desulfobacterota; class JAZFTZ01; order JAZFTZ01; family JAZFTZ01; genus JAZFTZ01. The sequence goes on along the minus strand of JAZFTZ010000218.1, from coordinate 7,285 downwards.
TGCCTGATCTGTTCGAACGTGTGGGAAGAGACATAAGCTGACACCAACGGCTGCCCCAGCTGCCAAAACTTGAGCCCGAGGAAATAACCCACCATCCCCCCGGTAATAGAGCCGCCCAGGCACATCAGCGCATATCGAAGCGCTCGCCGAGGGGCGGCCAGGCCGAGTAAAACCAGCAGAGCATCGGGAGGCAGAGGAAAGAATATAGACTCGACAAACGCCAGTCCAAAAAGGGCGACCATGGCATTGCCCTTTTGGGCCCAAGAAAATAACCCCTTCTGAAAGCCAGACCAACGGCCACCCAGGGGGCTGAACCCTAGAGCTCTTTCCAAGCAAATTCTCCTAGCAACGGCACAAACCTGCATCCCCCCAGGTCTTGTTCCAGGTTTCCTTCCGGACTTTTTACTATCTTCTTAAGGGATTGAAGCTTCCTGCTTCCCACTGGTATCACCAGCCGGCCGCCAACGGCCAGTTGCTCCAGATATGCTGGCGGCACCGATGGTGCCCCGGCGGTCACCAAGATAGCGTCAAAGGGGGCCTCCTCCTCGAGTCCGCGCGTTCCGTCACCGATTCTGATACATATATTGGAATAGCCCAACTGGTTAAAGATTCTGCTCGCCCTCTCCACCAGCTCATCGACCCTCTCCAAAGAGAAAACCCTGGCCGCCAGTTCGGCCAGGATGGCCGCTTGATACCCTGAACCGGTGCCCACCTCCAGCACCGTCTCGTTCCCCTTCAATTCCAAAGCCTCGGTCATCAGGGCCACCATATAAGGTTGAGAGATGGTCTGCTCCTCGCCGATGGGTAAAGGGCGGTCGTCATAGGCAGTCTCCCAAAGCTCTTCAACCAAGAACAGGTGACGAGGCACCTTTTTTATTACCGCCAAAACGCGCGGGTCGCTGATACCTCGGGCCTGAATCTGATACTCCACCATCTCCCGGCGGGCTTGGTTCCATGATTCTTCTGTCTTCTTCTTGAACACCAATTTCCTACTCGGTCTAAGGCCAAAGTTTCCAGGCCTCAAACTCCTCCAGGCAGGAGTAATTGGTTAGGTCCAGTTGCAGAGGTGTAACCGAAATAAAGTTCTCGGCTAGCGCCTGATGATCCGTCCCGGGCACTCTCAAAAAACCCAGCTCATCGCCACCTATCCAGAAGTATTTTTTCCCCCGGGGGTCGGTCTTCTCAACGATAACGTCCTTGAATCGGCGCCGTCCCTGGCGGGTAACCTTAACCCCCTGGATCTGCTCCCAGGGGAGATTGGGCACGTTTATGTTAAGCAAGGTGTCCTTAGGAAGGCCATCATCAAGAATCAGTTTGGCTAGCTTAAGCGCGAATTGCCCCGCGGTTTCGAAATGGTACCGCTCCCCGTTGACCAAGGAGATGGCAAAGGAGGGTATGTTAAGCAGCGTCCCCTCCACCGCCGCGGAGACGGTGCCCGAATAGGTAATGTCGGTCCCCAGATTGGCCCCTTTGTTAATCCCGCTCACCACCAGGTCTGGCCTGACCTCTAACAGCCCATTTATGGCCAGAGTTATGCAGTCGGTCGGGGTGCCATCTACTATAAAAAAATTGGGGCTTACTTGCTCCACCCGCAATGGACGATGCAAGGTCAAAGAATGAGCGGCAGCACTTCGCTCCCGATCCGGGGCAACCGCTACTATTTCCCCCAAAGGCTGTAGATAGTCCACTAAAGTGGTCAGACCGTCGGACCGGGCACCATCGTCATTACAAACTAAAACAAGCAAAATCCCCTCTTTTCCGGTTGGGACGAGTGAGTTTTAAGCTTCGGGCACCGGCCACCCTGGTTGAGGGTTCACCCTTTTACAAAAACAATACCCTCTCCACCAGTGTGCCCACTCGCCTATTTTGCCCTTTCCCGCCGATTCACCCTTAGTTGCCCCCCCACTTTATCTCGCTTAGATATAGTGTCTGCCAACCGGGGAGGAGTCTGGGCCACAGGGGACATTGCCACTATAGCATACATCAGCTAGCAGGACAATTCGTCCGATTGATTTCGGGGCCCCGAGAAGCGACTTGAGGTGATCTTGTCCGGGGTACAGGGCCGCGGGCCCTTCTCCCTGATCCCCCAGCCCCGAGCTAGTTTATTTGGGTTGGCGCGCTAGCGCCAATCCAAATACAGCTCTAAGTTTAGGAATGGGGTTTGGGGGGGAACCCCTTACAAAGGGTTTCCCCCAAACTCTTGCCTTTCCAGGGCCTGCAATACCTTATCCGGCGTAATGGGCAACGACTTAATCCTCACCCCGGTGGCCCAATAAATGGCGTTAGCAATGGCCGGAGCAACCGGAACCAATCCGGGCTCAGCCACCCCTTTGGCACCATACGGGCCCGTCGGGGCATTCGATTCCACCAGAACCGTCTTTATGCCCGGCATATCCAGGGCAGTGGGAATGCGGTAGTCCAGGAAATTAGGATTAAATGTGCCCCCTTCCTTCCAGGCCAACTGCTCGCTTAAGGCAAAACCGATACCCTGGGCTACTGCTCCTTCAATCTGTCCAACTGCGGCCATAGGGTTAACAGTCTTGCCCAGATCGTGAGCCGCGTAGAAGTTCAAGAGTCTCACCCGGCCGGTATCCCGCTCCACCTCCACCTCCACCGCCTGAGCACCGAATACGTATGCGCTGGAGAGATTTCCATAAAATGTCTTCGGGTCTGGCGCTACCGTCTCCGGCTCGAAGACACCTTTACCCAGGATGGCCGACCCGCCCCGGCGATAGATAGCCTCTCTTGCCGCATCGGCAATAGTTATACCCCTCCCGGGCACACCCCGCACAAAGAGTCTTCCTTCGCCTAATTCCAGGTCATTGACATTAGCCTCCAGCCTGGCCGCGGCCAGCTCAACCAGTTGCCTCTTAGCATCTTGGGCGGCCAGCCGAGCTGCATTGCCCGCGCTAAGGGTGACCCTATCGCCGAAGGGGCCTAAACAGTATGGTGTAAAATCGGTGTCCGGAACGGAAACCTGCATCCCTTGCGGAGGTACGCCTAACTCCTCGGCTACAATCTGGGCCAGCACGTTCTGGATACCCTGGCCCAGTTCGGCCTCGCTGGATATTATGAATACGTTTCCATCCTCGTTGATCTTCACCCAGGCGGTGGAGCCACCGAAGCCCGCTGTCTGTCTTCGGTCCGAGACGTGGATAAGGCAGGCCATGCCAAAACCAGGCTGCCGTCGTTTTCTAAACGCTGACAACCGGGCCGATCTGTTTATGCACTCGCTCAAGCCACAACTATTTATCAGCCAGCCATGAGCGGTTACGTCCCCGCTGCGGGTGGCATTCCTCAATCTAAGCTCCATCGGGTCCAGGTTCAGCCCTTTAGCCAGCATATCCATGGCCGACTCCAGCGCAAAAGTCATCTGCGGATTACCAAAACCGCGAAAAGCCCCGAACGGGGTCTTGTTGGTATAAACCAGCATCGCCTCAGTCTGGATATTGGAAAGCCGGTACAGGTTGTCCACCCTCCTGGCCGCCGTGGTCATTATCCGAGGAGAAAGGGCCGCGTACGCGCCTGCATCCGCGGTTATCTTCACCTGCTTGGCTGATAATATACCGTCGGCCTTGGCCCCAAGCTTTATCTCGATCATCATAGGCAGCCGGGGAAGGGAGGCGGTGAACTCCTCTTCACGGCTATTCTCTAATCTCACTGGCCGGCCGCTCTTTTTGGCCAGCAGGACCGCGGCCGAATAGACGGTCTGGGGCAATTGCTTTCCACCGAAAGAGCCGCCCACGCAAGTCTGAATAATCCTTAGCTTACTCTCATTCATGGCCAAAATCCTGGCCAGCGCAGAACGTAGGCCGAATTGATTAATGGACGCGGTCCATAGAGTTACCTTACCGGACATATCAACGCTGGCCACACAAGCCATAGGCTCCAGATAACATTGGTGGACCGAAGGGGACATGAACTTATCATGAAAAATAAACGCAGCCTCCTCAAAACCCTTCTTTACATCACCCCTTTCTATCTGCAACCAGGCACATACATTGCCTCGCACCTGCTCGCTTTTTCCCTTGGTCGCTACCTGCTGCTCCATCTCCAGGGAAGGGCCGGACGCGGCCAACTCTTCATGAATCAGCGGGGCATCGGGTTTTAAGGCCTCCTCGACATCAAAAACCGGCGGCAAAGGCTCGTACTCCACCTCTATCAACTCTAAAGCCTCTCTGGCCAGTTCCTCGTCCGTGGCCGCGACCGCGGCCAGCTCGTCCCCCACGAACCGAACCTTATCCACCGCCAGGGGGTACCAGTCCTCTATCAGAGGACCAAACTTCAGCTTTGGCGTATCCTGCGCGGTTACCACCGCTTTGACACCAACTAACTTCTCCGCCCTGGCGGTGTCGATATGGACTATCCGGGCGTGAGGATACGGGCTCCTTAATATCCGGCCGTAGAGTATGCCGGGTAACCTTACGTCCGTGCTATAAACCGCCTGGCCGGTAACCTTATCCTTAGCATCCAGTCTGGGAAAGCTTTTTCCGACAAACTTGAGTTTTGCCATCCTTTCCTACTCCCGAAAGAAACCAGCAACAGCTAACAACATCCTCACCTCACAGGAGATGTTGGAGATGGCAGGTATTCCGAGCTTAAGCTGTCCTCTTTACCAGTTCAGTCTTTGCGAGGACAAAACCCCCAGCCAGCCTTTCAAAAGATTCTTTTCACCGATGACAGGCCCCATCCGGGCGTGCAAGGGAAAGCAGAACAATAGGGCTAAGCTTTGCCATAGAGTTCCCTGGCAACTTCATCCAGGCCCAGCTCCTTCAGTTTCGACTCCGTCGGAGCAGCGGTTTTAAGGTCCCAGCCAAAGGCGGCGTAACACTCGTCCTTAAGCTCTTCCAGGGGAACCACCGTGCCTTTCTTGGGCCCCTCGGGGTAGCCCTGGCTGAGCAATCTGCCGGGAAGCCGGTCGTCCTCTCTGGTGACTCCGAAACGGACATTGATAGCTCGTTCCAGATTAATGGTTCGTTCGGCGATAACCTTAAGGCCACTAACATCCAGGTCCTTGCCCCATATAGCCGAGATCAGCCTGGCCGTTGTCTCCAGACCAAGGACCTGGATGGTGAACGTGCAAAGGATGGCAGAGTCGAAAATAACACGGCGGGCGGCCGTCTCCTTAAGCAGTGCCCCTTTCCCAGCGATCTCGGTCCCGGTGCCTTGGTTCATCTCAGCCCAGGCCGGCAAGCCCAGGTCGTGGTGGCAGCCGCCCCGGGGACCCAGGGCGCACTGCAGCGCCTGGCCAAAGGAGGTCCGACACTCGTACCCGCCGAACTCCATGCCCTTGCCGTGCATGGCAAAGAAGTCTGAGCCCTGACCTATCTTCTGGGCTGCCACTTTGGTGCCCTCGGCCAGAAGCGCGCCAAATCCTTCCCGGCGAGCGATCATATCTACCATCCTCAACATGGCCTGGGCATTGCCAAACGTGAGCTCCACTCCATCAGTATCCTTTGTAGTTATCAGCCCCTTCTCAAAGCACTCCATGGCAAAGCTTATGCTGAGCCCGGTGGACATGGTATCCAGTCCCCAGTCGTCACACCTGCCTTGGGCGGCCACCAAAGCCCGGGGATCATCGACCAGACAGCTTGAGCCCAGGGCATAGATCGATTCATACTCCGGCCCTTCGCAGTCTTCTCCGGTCCAGGGCCCCTCCTCCACCCGGCTATACGTGGAACAGGGGGTTAAGCAATAGTCCCCGCAAGGCACCCCCCGGCCCTTGCTCCTTTCGCGAAAGTAACGGTCAATATCCTTGGCTTTATCGTAATACCCGGTCCACCAATTCCGCGTCGGCAAGATACCGACCGCGTTCTTAACATCGCTGCCCGCCCGGGTGCCATGAGCGGTACGCTCCCTGAACCAATCGGGACGGTCGCGCACTGCCTGGGCCACCATTTTGGCACCCTCCAGGTAAAGGTCAGGCCGGGCTATCGGGCGGGTGCCGGTCGTTTTTATCGCTATCCCTTTTAGATTCTTTGACCCCATGACCGCACCCGAGCCGCCCCGGGCAAAGGACCTCAGCTTGTTCCCCTCGGTCACTATACAGGCGTACCGGACCAGGTTTTCCCCGGCCGGGCCGATGGCCACGGTAACTGCGTCCTCCTCATCCACTTCTTCAAGCATGGCTGCTTGAGTCTGTTTGGCCTTCATACCCCAAATATGCCGGGCATCCCTGAACTCAACCCGGTCATCTAGAATCCAAAGGTAGGTGGGTGAGCTTGCTTTGCCCTGGATAACCAGAGCGTAACAAAGGTTTCTCCCCATAGCGGGCCCGAGCTGGCCGCCTGAAGAGGAGAAGAGGTAGATTCCGGTGAGGGGTGATACGGTGCTTACCAGAGCCCGGGTGCCGAAAGCCATACCAGTGCCTTGAATGGGACCCAGACTGAATATCAAACGGTTATCCGGGCCAAGCGGGTCGAGAGGCGGCCGGGCCCAGTCCCACATCATTCTTGCCGCCAGTCCTCGCCCCCCCAAGTACTCCTCAAGAAACTTTGCCGGTAGCTCCTCTAGTCGCGCTTTGCTTGCCGACAGATCAACGAAAAGAGCCTTGCCCGCCTCCATTTCATCTCCCCCTGTGATCCAGCTGTTATTAGGAGTATCCTTTTAACCCGCTCGCTAATCGATGTCAAGCATACCACTAATCCATTAGCAGGTTGTTTTGAAGCTGAGCAGGAAACCAACTCTGGGGAAAACCCTTTAAAAAGGGTTTTCCCCAGAGAGGGCCCCGCGGCCCCGTACCCCTGGGAGTGTTATCTATCTCTGATAACAATATAATAATATTGAGTTTATCCCTTTACCTAGGTGTAATATTTTAGTAAAATTGGCAACTGAAATTCTGGTCGGGTTGATTCTGGACACGTACCAGTAAGTTATCCAGGGTGCAGCCAGAGGAGCGTGAAGGTGCATGATTTCAAGATAGCAGAACGAAGGCAATGGAGCCGCCGATCCAGCTCTATTCGAGCAAGTTTCCGGGTTATTAGCGGGCATGACGGAAGTACCTCAGACGTCCACCAGGGTCTTGTAACCGACATGGCTCAGGGCGGGATAAGAATGCAAGTCAAGACCATTCGTGCCGAAGGGTTACACGTTTCCGGTCAAATGAGTATCTCCGGCTGGTCAACAAACAGTTTGCGGATAGAGCTCGAAATACCTATTCGCCCACCTCAGAAAATAGAGATAGCAGGCACTGCCGAGTGGATTGAAAAGTTGCCGATGAGCCAGGAATATATTGTCGGTGTCTCCATAAACTTATCTCGAATGAAAGACCAGGAAAAACGACTAT
>JAZFTZ010000217.1:0-3865 GCA_036446955.1 Thermodesulfobacteriota bacterium | reverse complement strand
TAGTTCTCTTGTTAATATTAATTAGTCGTGAAGCTGGGAGTGAGAGAATGAGTCTTAACTACCTAAACCTAGTATTAGTGGGAAGCCATAATCGCTTCCCGCGCTCGGTAAAACTCGGGATTAGAGGGTGGATCCAGCCGGGGCATAGATTGAGGCGGGCTGGGAGCCATTCCCTGGTATTAATTTGTCTTGCGGCTACATTATGCGGTATGGTCGTGCTCTCCGCTGTATCGGGTTCGGCGGCAGCAACCGACCAGTCAAGGGAAAAAGGCCGGGCCATCTTCCAGGAGAAATGCGCTGCCTGTCATACTATCGGCCAAGGGGACCGGGCCGGCCCAGACTTGAAGGGGATAACCTCGATCCGGGAACATGACTGGCTGACCCGCTGGCTTTTGGCTCCGGATAAGATGATAGCCGAGAAGGACCCCATCATCGCGGAACTATTTAAAAAATACAACAACATACCGATGCCGAACCAGGGTTTTACCGAAACAGAGGTCGCCGCACTGTTGGCCTATCTGGGGGCTTCGGCGGAGGCCGGTTATAAACCGGCAGGTCCCCCCGCTGCCGCGCCGGTTATGCCGTCGGGAGACGCGGCGGTTGGTAATAACCTTTTTAGCGGTAATATACGGTTTCAAAACGGCGCTCCCCCTTGCATCGCTTGCCATAACTTTGCCGGTGTTGGTGCTCTGGGAGGAGGAGCAATGGGTCCGGATATCACCTTGGCTTATAATAAGTTTGGCCAGGAAGGTATCATTTCCGCATTGGCTACTATGCCTTTTCCGACGATGAACGTTATTTATAAGCAACGCCCGCTTACCCCCGAGGAGCAGGCTCACCTGGGGGTTTTCATCAAAGCCAAAGCCGCTGGCGAGAGCCAACGCCCCAACCAGGTGTGGGCTTGGATGATGGCGATGGCGGTGGTGGGAGCCGGTTTATTGTTTGTCCTCGGCCATATCATATGGCAGGGCCGTCTGAACGGCGTTCGCCGGCCCTTGGTGAGAAAGTGATCTGACTTTCTTAATAATATAACTGCTTTATTGAGCCATAATGGAGGAATTGCATGGGCTGGATTCAAGATCTGGTTAACCCTAAAGGTCGTTGCTGGGAGGAGTTTTACCGCAACCGCTGGCAACACGACAAGGTAATTAGAAGCACTCATGGAGTGAACTGCACCGGAGGTTGTTCTTGGAATGTCTTTGTGAAGGACGGGGTGGTGACCTGGGAAATGCAGGCCGGCGACTATCCCCTGCTGGAGTCTAACCTGCCTCCCTACGAGCCGCGCGGATGTCAGCGAGGCATCTCCGCCTCCTGGTACGTCTACAGTCCTATCCGCGTTAAGTACCCCTACATGCGGGGCGCGCTGGTAGATTTGTGGCGGGAGGCAAGGGCTCGTCATTCAAATCCCGTCGAGGCGTGGGGGTCCATTGTAGAGGATGAGGAGAAGCGTAGCCGATACCAGCGGGCTCGGGGCAAGGGTGGATTTCGTCGCGCTGGCTGGGAGGAAGTGCTGGAGATTATCGCCGCTTCCTGTCTATACACCGCCAAGAAATGGGGGCCGGACCGGGTCTTCGGCTTCTCTCCTATTCCAGCTATGTCTTACCTATCTTACGCGGCTGGTTCTCGTTTCCTGCAGCTCTTCGGCGGAGTTAATTTGAGTTTTTATGACTGGTATTCCGACCTGCCCAACGCCTTTCCCGAGGTATGGGGTGATCAGACCGATGTCTGCGAGAGCGCCGACTGGTATAACAGCAAGTATATCGTCTCCATGGGCTCAAACCTTAATATGACCCGTACCCCCGATGTCCACTTCATTTCCGAGGCGCGCCACGAAGGGACCAAGTTCGTGGTCATTGCTCCTGATTTCAGCCAGGTGGCCAAATACTCCGATTGGTGGATCCCCATAAAGGCCGGGCAAGACATGGCTTTATGGCTGGCGGTAAACCATGTGATCCTGAAGGAATTTTACCAGGACCGCCAGGTACCCTACTTCTTGGACTATCTTAAGCGTTATACCGACACCCCCTTCCTGGTGGAGCTCACCCCGGCCGATAACAATTACCAGGTCGGCCAGTTCCTGCGGGCTAACCGGATAAATCGCTACCATGATAGTGAGAACGGTGACTGGAAGCTGTTGGTTTACGACCAGCAGCGAAATCAGCTCCGAATGCCCAAGGGCACGGTGGGCTTTCGCTGGGGCAATGAGAAGGGTAAATGGAATCTGAAGATGGAGGATGGGACCGACGACAGCCCCATCGACCCGCTGCTCACCTTCATTGACAAAAAAGATGACGTCCTCCAGGTGGCCTTCGATGATTTCGGGGATGGCAAGATCTCGCTTAGGGGAGTGCCGGTTAAGTATGTGGAGACCGATAAGGGGCGAGTGCCGGTAACGACGGTCTTTGATCTGCTGATGGCCCAATTGGGTATGGGGCGAGGATTGGCCGGTGATTACCCGGCCAGCTACGATGACGATAAGACCTATACCCCAGCCTGGCAGGAGAAATACACCGGGATTGCCAGGGATACTGTTATCAAACTGGCGCGCGAGTTTGCCGGGACAGCTGAGGCTACCCGGGGCCGTTCCATGATTATCATCGGCGCGGGCATCAATCACTGGTACTACAACAACCTGTGTTATCGGGCGCCCATTACCGCGCTTATATTATGTGGCTGCTGCGGAAAGAATGGCGGCGGTATGAACCATTATGTGGGCCAGGAGAAACTCACTTTGATCGCGCCCTGGTCCAGTTTGGCCTTCGCCACCGACTGGCTAAAACCACCGCGGCGCCAACAAGCCTCTATCTGGCACTATGTAAACACCGACCAGTGGCGCTATGAAGGTGATTTCACCGATTACGCCGCGGTTCCGTCCAAGGTGCGCTGGGCCAAGGGCCATGCGGTAGACTTAGTGGCCCAGGCGGTGCGTATGGGCTGGATGCCCTTCTACCCCCAGTTTGATCGCAGCCCCATGGAGCTTGTGCGCCAGGCGGAGAAGGAGGGCGCGAAGACCGACCCGGAGGTCATCAACTGGCTGGTGAAGCGGCTTAAAGAGCGGAAAACTAGATTTGCGGTCGAGGACCCGGATGCCCCGGAGAATTGGCCTCGGATTTGGTTTATCTGGCGGGGGAACGCGCTCATGTCCAGTTCCAAGGGTCATGAGTACTTCCTGCGTCATTATCTTGGCACCCACGATAACTCTGTGGCCGAGGAGAAAGCCGATGGCCGGGTGAAGGAAGTCCACTGGCGGGATCAGGCCCCCCGAGGAAAGATGGACCTGGTAGTGGATATAAACTTCCGCATGGATACCTCGGCCCTCTATTCAGACATCGTGCTTCCTACCGCGATGTGGTACGAGAAGAATGACCTGAACACCACCGACCTTCACTCCTTTGTTCATCCCCTGGGTGCCGCGATACCGCCAGTCTGGGAGTGTAAGAGCGATTGGGATATCTTCAAGGCAATAGCCAAAAAGGTCAGCGAGTTGGCTCCAGATGTTTTCCCTGCTCCGGTCAAGGACATAGTCGCCATCCCGCTGATGCACGACACTCCGGATGAGCTGGCCCAGACCAAGGTAGGTGACTGGGCAAAGGGGGAATGCGAACCAGTTCCCGGCAAGACCATGCCTCATCTGCGGGTTGTGGAACGGGATTTTGTCAACCTCTATAACCGGTTTATTTCCTTAGGACCGGCTATTCGAGCGGATGGAATTAGTGGTAACGGCGTACACGTGTCCATTCAAGATTTATATGATGAGTTGCTGAACAAGCCAATCACCAGCTCCCCCGATCCCCGCCGTATGCGCTGCACCCAATGGGACGGGAAGAAATATCCCAGTCTGGAGGATGCCCTGGACGCGGCCAAC
>JAZFTZ010000216.1:0-10142 GCA_036446955.1 Thermodesulfobacteriota bacterium | reverse complement strand
ACCCAAAGCTCGGCGGGAAAACTGAACTCCTTCGGTTGGAAATTGTTTACAGCTAGTAACCCCTGCATGGTTCGGGCTGATAAAACCTTTTCCCAAATAGGGAGGAGGTCGCTTAACCCTTGCTTGAAGTTGGCCACCATGCGGGCTAGGTCTACGAACACGGGTTCCAGACCCACCTCATAGCGAAAACCAAAAACCGGAACCTCCTGGGAGCTATTGATGTTAGCCCAAAAATTGTGATTTTGCACCATAAGGCCAAATAAAGAGCAGAGCACCTGATAGAGCATGGTGCTCAGATGGGTGGCTGGGTCCTTGGCATCGTGGATTTTGGCCCCCAGGTAAGACTGACAGATCTTACATCTCTGGGTGATAGCGGTGGTGGTCATCCAGATGTCAATGCCATATCGGGCCACTTCCGTATCCCAGACATCCTGGTTAAGAAAGATCTTGACCAATTTACCCGAGATGCCAAAGTCGCCTCCGATGGGCTGTCTTATCCTCAGGCCGTAAAGGGCCCGAGTCATGGGATAAACGATACTATTGGTTATGGTACCGTCATATTTGTGCCGGGAGTACAGCGGACAAACGTAATCGTACCCTTTATTGAGCACCGGCATGACCAAGAGCTGGACCCACTCCGGGGTAATACTCCTTAGATCGGCATCAACCACCAGACAAGCCTTGGCCTCCAATTCGTCGGCAATCTTGAATATCGTTCTGAAGGCGCTCCCCTTACCCGGCAGGCCATGATAGGGGGTAACTATTTTGTGTACCGGATAGACCGGGTGAGCTACCAGCATGGTCTCCATATCCTCCGCTTGCACACTTAGCACCGCCTCTCTGGTTCCGTCGGTGGAGCCACCGTCTGAGTTAACCACCAGAGCTTTGGCTTGGGGAAAATACTTGGCCAGGCCGGTACTTATCGCCCTTACCACATGAGCTATGGTCCTGACGTTATTAAAGGAGGGTATCCCAACCAGCACATCCACCCTGCCGATTCGGTCGATCTTTTTCCTGGTTTCTGGCTCCAGTGATACACCCTTAAACACGTTAATCTCTAAAGTTAATTGATTGGAAAACTGATGACACAAAGTATATCATTGCTCCAGCCGGTTTTCTACAGGCAACTTGTGGTGAACCCGTATTAGTTATATAGTTGGCAAAAAATAGGTTGAGGTTTTAACCATTGGAAATGAAACGGATAGTTATGGTGTGCAGTGGCAACATCTGCCGAAGTCCCATGGCCGAGGTATTGCTCAAGGCCGCCCTGGCCGAACACGGGGTGGACTGTATAGAGGTCCACTCCGCGGGCACGTGCGCGCTGACTGATTTGCCCGCGGTAGACCAGTCGGTTTACGTCTGCCAGGAAGAGGGTCTGGACCTTTCCAAACACCGTTCCAAGCCTCTGGCGCTGGATGTGGTGCGACGGGCGGACATGGTTCTGGTCATGGAGAAGCGCCATCTGGCCGAAATAGTGGAGGCATTACCCGAGGCCGAGGGCAAGGTCCGACTTCTGGGCAGCTTCGCCAAAGGCCGGGGGGCGGACGACGCCGAGATAAAGGATCCCTTCGGTTCCTCTTATGGCGCGTTTCGCCAGTGCTTCGACGAGATTAAGGAAGCGGTCGCTGGCCTGGCAGAGTACCTGCAGACTAATTAGCAGCAGGCTGACTGGGCAAAACCAACCAAGGTCGCCGAGATGAAAGCAGAGGATAGCGCTGCCGCTCAGATTTTAAAGTCCCTCTATCGCGAATACAAGATCCAAGGCCCGCCTGCTTTGAAGAGCTTGGCAACGATTCAACAGGAAACCGGGCTTGAGTATAAGCGGGTGGCCCTCCTGGTGCGCCACCTGGCCAGGGAAGAGTTGGCCAGGTTTTGGGAGTTGGGCGATGCGGCCAGTATTGCCCCCAAGGGGGTTGAGATCTGCCAAGACCCTCAACTCTTCTCCCAAATGTTCCCGCTAGTGCCCGTACCCTGAGCAAGGAGGAAAAAAGATCATGGTATTGCCAAGAAGTGGCCGTGAGTTACCCGCGGCAGCAGCTAACAAGCAGCCAGAAAGGGTTAGCGCTGAAGACCTTTTAGTGGGCCAGATTTTACTTAAGATCATCAATGACGACTTGACCCTGAACCAGGTGCACGAGGCGTTGACCGTCCAGGAGAAAGAAAAACTCCTGAAGAAGAAGATCGGACAGATTCTGGTGGAGCTGGGCTATGTAACCCGAAAAGAGGTTGACATCGCTTTACGGATGCAGCGGGCTCTGAAGATCAGGGTCAAAGATATCCAGTCGCTCTAATCTTCTACGAATTTACCTCCCGGCCTCTTCCCAACGGCTGGGAGACCCAGCCCGCGTCCAAGGCCAGCACCGCCAGCATTTGAGAATGAATATGGCCATTGCTGGCCAGGGTCTCCTGGGCATAGTGGTTGAAGGTGCCACCCCGAAAGTCGCTATCTTGGCCGCCCGCCTCTTTTACCAGCAGACTGCCCGCGGCCACATCCCAAGGATGGAGTTTCACCTCCCAAAACCCGTCAAAGATGCCGCAGGCGGTGTAACAGAGGTCCAAAGCGGCTGAGCCCGATCTTCTAACCGCCTGGGCGGAAACCAAGAAATTGGCGAAGTGCTTGAGATTGGACATCGGGTCCTCGTGCACATCGTAAGGAAATCCAGTAGCCAGCAAGCCCCTTTTCAATTTCTGGGTGCCGGATACCACTATCCTGCTCCCGTTTCTAAACGCGCCTTTTCCCTTCTGGGCGGTGAACAGCTCGTTCAGCACCGGGTTAAACACCACCCCCAGCACGACCTCTCCTTCCTTCTCCAGCGCTATAGAGACCGCGTAACAGGGGAGACCGTGGGCGTAATTGGTGGTGCCATCCAAGGGGTCGATTATCCACTTAAAGTCAGAGTCCGCTAACTTACCTCCTCCCTCCTCGCTCAAAATACCATGTCCCGGAAAGTCCCTCTTTATTATGTTTATGATGACTTGCTCGGCCTCTCGATCCATCTCGGTGACCAGGTTGATGCCCCCCTTGAAACCGATGCTGGTGACCTTGCCCAGTTTTCCTTTCAACACCTGACCGGCCGCGTTGGCGGCCTCAACAGCCGTTTGTAGCACATCTGACATACCTTCCCTCCTCTGGTTAGCCTCAGTTTACCATTGCTAAGGCTAGTCGTGCAAGCAAGGGGAAACTTTCTCCGGGGAAAACCCTTTAAAAAGGGTTCTTCCCCAGACCCCTTTCCTAAATTTTGAGTTATGTGAAAGATTGGCGCTGCTTAGCTAATCAGAACCTAGCCCCAAGTTTGGGAGGGGGGCGTGGGTGGTAACCCTAACCTCACCCCAAAAAGCTTTACTTATCGGGGGGGTCGAAATCAAAGGATTCCCCCCACAGAGGGGCACTCGGCCCCGTCCCCCGGGAAGGTTTCAGGATTTCTCCCCACATCAGGTGTTGACAGGAAGACTAGCGCGCAATAGAATTAATCTACATCGGGAGGCGAATTTGAAGAAGTATAGGCTAGCGGCTCTCCTACTTTTGGTCTTGTTGTTTCTTTGGGGGCCTAGCTTAGGTGGTGATTGCACCTCTGGCTCCTGCACGGGCAGTACCAACGCGGCTCCGTGCCTGGAGGGAGTCCCGGCTTCAAAGGAATTACCGATGCCAAGCGCTGATTTCAGCTTATTCAACATATCTTTTCAAAAGATACCCCTCGATACAGTGACCGATATTTTCGTCCCGCCCAGCTGACCTTTCAGACAGTTATTGCCAAACCCCGGTTAAATTTTGACGATATTGGACTATCTTTCTGTTTCTCCTTTTCACTCTCTCGAGGATTGGAGGGAAAGTCATGAGAGACCGCAAAGAGCTTTTATACCCAAAGGATAGGTCCTTCCCTGTCAAACGGCGCTCCTTTCTCACTGCCCTGGGTTGGGGAGGACTTCTAGCTTCGTTAGCCATCGCGCTGGGGGGATTGGTTCGATTCGCGTTTCCCAACGTGCTGTTTGAACCACCATCCCGAATAAGGCTGGGAAAGCCGGAAGATTACCCGCCTGGTTCGATACGGTTTTTAGCGAAAGAAAGGTTGTTCGTCCTTCGAGAAACGGCCGGGATCAGGGTTATGTCGGCGATATGCACCCATTTAGGCTGCACGGTGAGGCCATTTGTTAAGGCCGACGATGAGTTCGCCAGGAAACATTCCCACTGCCCCTGCCACGGCAGTGTCTTTGCCCAGGACGGTAGAGTGCTGGTCGGCCCTGCGCTCCGGCCTTTGGAATCGCATCCAGTGCGTCTTCTACCCAATGGCCGCCTGGAGGTTGATAAAAGGAGAAAGGTAGCGGCCGATTGGCACCTCAGGGTATGAACCTAAATCTCCTTTACCCAGAAGTGAGGTGAGTATGAGAATGATATTTATCTTCTTTGGCTTGATTCTTTGGCTGGTTCTCACCGGCGGTTTTTCTTACCAGGGCAGCTCCAGCCTACTCCTGCCTGTCCATGCTGGCCAAACCTCGGCAAAGGAGCTGACCCGAGTAAACGCTGAGGGACCGCTAACCATAAGGATTGTTTATCTCAATCCTCTGGGAAAAGTAGAAGATAAATCCCTGGCCTTTGAAGTGGGGATGGATACCCACTCAGTGGACTTGGATAGGTATAAAATGGAGAACCATGTCTTTCTTTTGGACGACAAAGGTCGTCAGTTCAAGCCCCTGGGTTGGTTTTCTCCCCAAGGCGGCGGACATCATCGCTCCGGGATAATAAAGTTCCCGGCCCTGGACAGCCGAGGCAAGCCGGTTTTGAGTCCCGGCAGCAAATCATTTCAGCTAGTTATCACCGACGTAGGTGGGGTTGCCGAGCGCAGGTTTCAATGGATATTTCCTTTGAAACCAGAATAGCCAAAAGATGAAAAGAATGGTCTTCATATAAAGAAGAGAGGTAAGAAATGAAAAAGTGGCAAGAGCTTACCGTAGGTTCCGCAATTATATTCTATCTTCTCATTGCACTTGAAGTGGTCGTGATGCTCACCCCCTTCAGTGCTTATTTCTACTCGGTTTATGCCCCGGTCCTAAACCGCCTGGAGGCAAGCCCCTGGACCAGTTGGCTGACCGCCTTCTTCTTGCCTCACATAACCTACAGTGGTGATTTCCTTCTTGGTTTGTTGGCTTTTCTAGGCCCGGTGCTGTTGACCATCGGTATGCTCATCTTCTTCGTTTGCGCCTATCA
The DNA here is from genome assembly GCA_036446955.1 of Thermodesulfobacteriota bacterium. GTDB lineage: Bacteria > Desulfobacterota > JAZFTZ01 > JAZFTZ01 > JAZFTZ01 > JAZFTZ01. The sequence continues at coordinate 4,939 of JAZFTZ010000216.1, read as the reverse complement.
GGTCTATTGGGCCAAGCTCTTCAAACAGGGTGTGGTATCCGGGGGGCTCTACTCTCAGATTCGCCATCCCCAGTACCTGGGTTTGGCCATCGCGGGACTGGGTCTGCTCCTTTACTGGCCCCGGTTTTTCATCCTAATAAGTTATCTAACCTTACTCTTTGTTTATTATCTCCTGGCCAGAAATGAGGAATGGCGCATGATGCGCCAATATGGCGATGGCTACCGCAACTACTTGCAGAAGATCCCTATGTTCCTTCCTGGCAACCCGGGTGGTAAGCTTTTCGCCCGGCTGACTGGCGGAACTCAAAGGAAGGGGCCAGCTCTGGCCATCCTGTATGTCGCTGTTTTGGGAGCCAGTTTGGCACTGGCCTTTGGCCTGAGGGGTTATAGCCTATCGCAGTTGCCGGTCGTCTTTTCCCAAAACCTGGTGGCAGTATCCATGACGCCCAGCGGTAAGCAGGATGTCCGACGTTTGGTAAATCTTGCTCTGGGAAGTGAAAAGCTAGCTCCGCTTTTGGCCAAGTTACCCACCAATCCGGACCGCACTCTGGTGGCCTATGTTATGCCGCAAGACTATATGATGACTCACCTGCTCGCCGACCTGGGGGAACATGAAGCCCACCACGGAAAAAAGGAGGAGAGTGGCCTATGGGCTGCAATAAAGCACCTGGCTCAGATGTATGCGCTTAAACCTATGCGCCAGCTAAGACAGGGGGCCACCTCGCCTGCCAAGCGAATAATCTTTGCCGAAGCCAGGACCCCCACCGGTGAGGATGTCGCCCCCCAGCAGGCCCTGGGGGTCCGAACCCTGCGCCACCCATTATTTTTCGTTGACGTCGACGCCGCCCAGGGCGAGGTGATCTTGACCATGGAAACCCCCAGGCGGCATGCCTGGGGCACCATACCGGTGCCGGCCTTTTAGGTCTATTGAGGAGTTCGATGGAAAGCTCTCTGCTGGGTCAAGGATGAACCATCTAGTAGGGGAGGAATAATAGTGTTGGCGCGGCTGGTCGGAGTTCTGTTTCTTACCGTCTTGTCTTTGTTACCCGAGTATGCCTTCTCTCAACCGAGGGCTCAGATTTTTTACAGCCCGGGCTGACCGGAATGTGTCAGGTACGTCGGCGACGTACTGGAGAAAGAACTGAGGGGTGCAGGCATCCGGGAGGTCTCTCGCCACGACTATTTCTCCGACCAGCCGACCTGGCAGCGGCTCACCGAGCTTAACGTCAGCTTGGGGATACCTGCCAGCTTGCAGTCCCACCTGGTAACCGTTGTTGGCGATGGCCTGCTAATAGAGGGGCATGTACCCGGGATGCTCTTGCGCGCCTTGTTGGCCCGGAATCAGGAGACGCCTTCTCGGAAAATCCTCATCTACCAGGACGACATGGGAAAGCACCCTAAGAGCTACCGGCTATGGACCTTCGCGGGTCCGCCCCAGGAGTTCCCCATAGATACACCTCTAAATGCGGCCCTGGCTGCTGTCAGCGGCCAGACCGGTACCCCCCCCGGCCTCCCTTTGCAAGGCAAGTTACTTCTTCCCACCGTAGTGGTCGCTGGTCTGCTGGATGGCCTAAGCCCCTGTGCCTTCGCTGTCTTGGCCTTCTTGGTGGCCTTCCTGTTTGCCATCCGCCGGGTGCGCCGCGATGTACTGGCTATGGGCGTGCTCTTCATAGCCTCGGTATACGTTAGCTACTTCTTGATCGGCCTGGGTTTGCTCAGGGCCTTCACCCTACCCGGCCCCCCTCACCTGGTAGGACACCTGGGTGCCTACCTCTTGATCCTGTTAGGGGTAATTGGCCTGGCGAAGTTAGCTCTGCCCCGATTTCCGCTGAAGCTGGCCATGCCCAGGGTGGCCTGGGAAACGATTCGGGGGATTATACAGAAGGCAACCATTCCGTCGGCTGTCCTAGCTGGTTTTCTGGTAGGGTTTTGCACTCTTCCTTGCTCCGGGGGCATATACGTGGCCACCCTCGGCCTTTTAGCTGGAGCTACTACTTATCTTAAAGGCCTGGGTTACCTGACTGTGTACAACTTCGCCAACATCGTGCCTTTGGTGGCCGTATTGGCCCTGGTCGGAAACCGGGGCATGTCCCTTAAGCTGGCCCAGTGCGAGCACTCGGGCGCCAGATGGATAAAAGGCATCTTTGCCGGCCTGGAGCTGGCTATGGGTATAGCCATTCTGATGTGGATTATTTGACTCTCAACCAGTTAAGGAGGTTTTAATGAAAGGAAGGTTACTCTGGCTTATAGTAATGGCCGCATTCATTTTGCTTATCGTTCCCCGCTTGGCCGAAAAAGAGGCGGTTGCTCAAGCTGGAGCCAGGTTAGAGATATCTCCCCCCAGTTACAACTTTGGCACGATAAAGAGGCGAGGCGGAACGGTCGAGACCTCTTTTGTCATCATGAACAAGGGTGACAGCCCCTTGTTCATATCCAAGATCTTGACATCCTGAATGTGCGTCACTGCCCGCCTGGAGGTGGCGGGCCGAAAGAGTCCGGTCTTTAAAATGCACGGCAAGTACAAGGGATGGTACGAAAGTCTAGCCGCGGGCACTTCAGGGAAACTGACGGTGAAGTTTGAGCCCAACTACCACGGCAAAGAGGGCCTGGGGCATCAGAAGAGGCAGCTGCTCATAATGTCCAACGACCGGCGAGCTACTCGCAAGCTGATTGAGTTATTTGCCACGGTGATGAATTGACAGCCGAATAGGACGGCATCAAGATTTAATGAGCCGGTCGAAGTAAGCCAGCGCTTGGGGACTGAGCCATTTCCTCGCGCCCATGGCAAAGGCTAACAGATTGCCCTGGGGGTCGATAAGCAGGGTGTGGGGATGGCCATTAACGTTATATCTTCTGGCCACCCGGCTATTCAAATCAATCAGGGTGGGAAGTGTATAATCGTTCTCGTCCATAAACTTCTTTACCCGCAACCGGGTCTCACCAACATTGAGCCGGACAACAACCAGGCCCTTGCCCTGGTAGCGCCGGTGTAATGCCTCCAGAGACGGATCCTCCGTCCGGCAGAACGGTCACCAGGTGGTCCGAAAGCTGAGCAGCAGGTAACTTCCCTTAAATTGCCGGAGGCTCACCGTTTTGCCGTCAACGTTCTCCAGGGAGAAAACAGGTGCCTTCACGCCCGGGGGAAACTTTTGCATACTAAGCTCGGCGATCTTCCCCCGGGCTTCTCCGGGGATATAGCGGGGAATGGAGATATATTGATAGTAGCCCAGCAAAAGAAAGACGGCTACGGCAAAAACAAGGAAAGCAACCAGCCACGACCGTCTAGCGCCGGTCTGTTTCTTACTAACCAGTTTCCCTTCATTCATCAGTCTTTACCTGCCGTTGCTGATCGGGAGACTCGCTGCCGGACGCCGATGTAGATGGCGATAGCCAGGATCAGAAGGAACCCTCCTACCCCGATCAGGAACAGTCGAGCTCGGCTCTTTCGCCGGGCCTGAACCTCCGGGCCTATATAATTGGTCAGATAATCAACTAAAACCGCGGCTTGGGCGTCGCTGACCTCCATATCCCCCCGGCCCTGCACCAGCCGCTGTTTAGCCTTTATAAATATCTCCCAGGCTGCTTTCGGCCTGGCCTCTTTATAGACCCGGTCTACCCCATGGCAGGCCGAGCATTTTTGCACAAGAAGATGACGGGCCTCTTCCTTCACCGGCGCGGGGGTGGCCAATGTTGTAAATCCCAAAATTAGGCCGACTATCAAGAACCAAAACTTCAATATTCAGCCGCCGCATCTCTATTTTTTCTGAGGCTGGTACAGGCAGGCGAGCCCAACTCGCTACTTCTTCATCCCAGCCCGCTGAAATTGGTTCTCTAATTCCCTTATCTCCCGTTCCAGCCGGGCGTTCTTACGCGAGATGGCAAGAATATAGAGAAAAATCCCCACCCAGACCACTGCGTAAGCAGCAAAAAGGTAAGAAAGATTGGTCATCAATTATCCTCCTTGAGAGCGCTAAACCGCCCCGTAACCGGCAGAGACATATGCTTGATGAAGGTCAGGCGCTCGGCCAGAACAATCATTTTGTACCTCTCCCTGACCAGGACTATAAAAAACAGCAAAAAGGCGACCAAGGATATTTGCAGCGTCACCAGCATCGCGGGCTCCAGTAAGATACCGCTGGGACTGATAGTCACCGGATGAATGGTCCTCCACCACCGGATAGACATGAAGACTATCGGCACATCCACAAAGCCCACTATCCCCAAGACGGCCGCCAGCCTGGCCCCCGTGTCACCGCTGGCAGCCGAACGCAACATGAAGTAGGCCACGTAGATGAACCACAACACCAATGTAGTGGTCAAACGCGGGTCCCAGGTCCACCAGGTATTCCATACCGGCTTGGCCCACAACGACCCGGTGATTAAAACCAGCGTGGTCAAAAGAAGGCCCACTTCCGCCGAGGCCCGGGCCAGATGGTCCCACTTCCGGTCTTTCTTTATCAGAAACAAGATGCTGGCCAAAAAAACCAGGAAGAAGGCTAGGAAGGCGGTGATAGCCGTGGGAACATGAAAATAGAACACCCGCTGCACCTCGCCCATAGTCCTCTCGGTGGGAGCGTAAAAGAAGATGGTATACAGGGAGGCCATCATGGCGGCCAAGGCGAAAAACCAGACCAAACGCCAAAGCACAGTCCTCTTTCCCTCTGAAATCATGCTTATTGATCCTCCAGGACAAACTCGAACAACAAGAAACAAATGACCAGGAATATGACATCGAAGGCCAACAGCAACTTAAGCCAGGGGGCCAGATCAGCCAGAGATTGGCCCCGCAAAATTATCCCGGTTGACTTAATCGCCCCGATAATCACCGGCACGATAATGGGGAACAGCATGATAGGTAGCATCACTTCCCGGGCCCGAGTATGGATAGAGACCGCGGAAAATAGAGTTCCCACCGCCGCGTAACCTATCGTGCCCAGCA
>JAZFTZ010000215.1:0-11276 GCA_036446955.1 Thermodesulfobacteriota bacterium | reverse complement strand
CAGCAAAAACTTCAGCCAGTGCCTCCGGGCCAGTTCTGCTAAAAGAGCCAGGAAAAAAGGAAATCAGCCCGGCAACAAGAAGCAAGAAAACAAACGCCGGTACCAACCTCCTCGCGGTCAGCTCAAGCCTCTGCCAGGGAGCCGCGGCCTCTCTTTCCAGCTCTATCCTTGCCTCAAGTCTCTCAAAGAACCCCAAGGGCAGATCCTCCACCCGGCGCTCTTTAAGCGAAATACCCAGCCTTTGAAACTCCCGGTGGACTTGGGAACACTCTTGGCACTCTTCCAGATGCCTCTGGAAGATATAGGTCTCCTGCTGACTCAATTCTCCATCCAGATAGGCCGACACCAGGGATCTCCTGTGGCAGCTCATATCTACTCCCTCCCCTCCTCAATGTAGGTGCGGAAATTCTCCCGCAATTGTTCCCTGGCCCTAAAAAGCCGAGAGCGAACCGTGCCCACCCGGCACTTCATTATCTGAGCGATCTGCTTGTATCCAAAACCATCTATTTCTCTACAGATCATGGTTGCCTTGAGGTCGGCGGGGAGTTTGACTAAAAGCTTCCAGGCAATCTGGCTCATCTCTAAGCGCTCGATTCGTTCGAATGCGTTCGGGTCCTGTGTTTCAGGCTGGTGCTTGATACCCAAATCCTCCAGGGATATCGCCGCGGTTCGTTTTCTCCTTCTCAATTCATCCAGGCAGGCATTCACTGCCAGCCGGTACAACCAGGTATAAAATCTGGACTTTCCTTTGAACTTATTGAGAGAAAAGTAGACCTTGGTCCAGATCTCCTGGCATATATCCTCTGCGCCTGCTCGGTCTCCTAACATGGAGTGTGCCATGTGAAATATCCTCTTACCGTACCTGGCCACCAGTTCTTCGAAGGCACTTCGGTCACCCTCCCGGGCAAGTTCTGCCAGCTTTCGTTCTTCGTCCATCCCTGGGTTCAATTAGCCGCCAGTGGCCAAGCCCCTTGCTTGTCGCTCGACTCCACAAGGTAAGCCAGGACAACTTTACGCTCTCTCAGTACCAACCTTTTCCAAAAACCGCTCTCTTATTGGCCGGAGCATCCCCATAGTAGCGATAGAGACTGGAACCTGGCGACGGTCGGCTGGGCAGGAAGGGGCTCAAATCCCGGTTAACAACCGATAATGAGCCTGCCGCCACATAAACCTGGGTGTAGGTTTGATAATCAGCCAACTTAAATTCTACCACATGGCTGCCCCGGGCAACCGCCACCTCGGCCGGGCCCTGAAAGTCACCGGCTAGGCCGATGAACCTGCCATCTACAATAATCTCCACATCAGCCGGTTGAACCTCTAGCCGCAGAGTGCCATACCTGATCACAGGTCGAGGGATCGGCCTTACGACCGGCCGGTAGTATCCGGGGTAGACCAGGTAAGGATAGACCGGACCATAGAATCCGAAATGCAAGCGCACCCGCGGGCTATTCCTAAAATTGCGGGCTCGTACCTGCTGCTTATGCCGATGTCGCTGGCCCCGGTAATGGATCAATTTTATCGAACCTTTGCCCGCTCGTTTGCCAAAGTCAGCCGCCAAAGCAGTTTGCCACATCATTCCCCAGGACAGGGCCACCAGCAATGTAACTAACATTATATAAAACTTTTTCCTCATTACAACCTTCTCCTTATCTTAAGGTATCCAGTGCTCAGATATCCAGCGCCCCTCCCTATCGTAGTGCCCCGGCACCCAGATGGAGCCACCTGAAGGTCGAGGAGGAGCCGGTGGTTGGGCATAGGTGGGAACCGCCTTGCTTTGTTCGGCCTGGATGGCATCGCCTATGAGCCCGCCGGTTATTGCACCGGCGGCCCCACCTATAGCTGCGCCAGCGCCGGCATGACCGGAGAGACTACCCAACACCGCGCCCGTGCCAGCCCCAAGAATAACGCCGGTAAGGACGCCCTGCTCCCTGGTGGTAAGGGGCGTGGCACAGCCTACCAGCAATAAGCCCAGCGCTATTAATGCTAATTTCTTCATTGTCCGCCTCCGAATTTGTCATTTACCCTTTCCTCTCTGTTAGGTTAGACCCTGGCTTTTGGCAAAAAGTTCCATTTATTAGCTCGTCTTTTCACCCTCAGGCAGGGGAACGGGGCACCTATGTCTGGCAACCAGCATCGCCGGGTCAGTTCCTGCTTTTCAGACTTGGCTAAATAAGTTAGAATCTCAGTGTTAAGCTAGGTGGTTAAGATGCAATACATTATCATAGACGCTTATAATTTATTGTATAGCGATAAGGAGTTGGCGCGGCTGGCCGAGCGGGACCTCAAGCGCGCTCGGCAGGGCCTTATCAAGCGTATTGTTGGGTACGCGGGATCGAAAAAAGTAAGAATGACCCTGGTATTTGATGGAAGCCAGGCACTGATTCAGGAATCAGAGATGGCTTCGGGCCGAATCAAGATCATCTATTCCAGTCCGCCGGCTAGTGCCGATGATTTAATAATAGAGGAGCTGGATAGGCTCAGCTCGCCCCGGGGCACTGCCGTGGTTACGTCAGACAATCAGGTGGCTGCCCTCTCCCGGATGCGGGGGGCCACGGTGGTGGCCTCGAATAAGTTTTGGCTCCGCTTGCAAAAGATCGGGGCTTCTCGCCGCCAGCCTGGGGAAAAGCCTGAGGATATCTCCAGCCAGGAGGTGGATGAGTGGATGGATATATTCAGCCCGGGAAGTAAAGGAAAGCGGTCATGAATATTATTTCAGTGAGCCGGCCCACTGACGTGCCCGCTTTTCACACCGCCTGATCTCTGACTTGCCCGACCCGGTGAAGAAGGCCGGTTGTATTGCCCCGGATATTCTGCTACAGCTTGGGGTACCGGCAAGAGGCCAACTTAAGCTCCAACCCGGCTGCAACCAGTGTGGATCGAAAGGGAGCATCGATATCGGCCGTTACGCCAGTTGCCGCCGCGGGTGTGTATACTGCTAGGTTTGCTAGCCCTTAGTCCAGATAGAAATCGTGCTGGTAAAGATCGCTTATCCGGTTGAGTTCCTTCTCAGACAAGCGTGCTTCCGAGGCGGCAGCGTTGTTCTCCACCTGCTGGAGCGTTCTTGCTCCCGGGATGACCACGGAGACGGCATCGTTATACAGAACAAACCTTAGTGCCGCTTGAGCCAGGGTGGAGGAGGGGTGCTTGGCCAGGAAATTCAGTTTATCCACCTTGCCGATGTCACCAACCAGGACCTCTCGTGGCCAGCGGCGGCGGTTGTCGCCCTCAGGAAAGACAGTATCCCTGGTGTATTTACCCGTCAGCAAGCCAGAGGCGAGTGGCACGCGGGCGATTATGGCCACTGATTGTTTTTTGGCTGCCGGGAATAGCTCCTTGGCATTCTCTTGCTCGAGGATATTATAAACCGCTTGGACGGAGGAAACGCCGGTCTTGGCCAGGGCCATTAAACCTTCCTCTGGGGTTCCCCGGCCGTTTCGGCCGATGGAGACGCCATAAAATTTGATCTTTCCTTTTTCCTTGAACCTCTCCAGTGCTTCAAAGACCTCACCGCTTTGGATAACTTGCGCGGGTGGGTTATGTAGCTGATACAGTTCCACTGTCTCCTTCTTAAGCCTCTTAAGACTCCTATCGAGAGCAGACTCCAGGTAGTTGGCAGCGAAGTTCTTCTTGTAGGGAAACGGCTGGAAGGGCTCGGAGTAGATGTCGTTTCCCCCCTTGGTGGCTATTACCAGTCCCTCCCAGTCGCCCGCAAACGCCTTGCCGATGAGCTCCTCACTTTTTCCCCGGCCATATGCATCCGCGGTATCGAAGAAGTTGATTCCCAGTTCCCGGGCCCGCTTAAGCGCGCTCAAGGCCTCATCATCGTCAGTGGGACCCCAGCTGCCGCCAATGGCTAAGCAGCCCATGCCCACCTCGGAGACCACTAGGCCGGTACTGCCGAATTGTCGGTATCTCATCGTCCCCTCCCTATTGGCTCCGGCAAGTCAGGATGGTAACTGCTTTTAACATGTCGGTGGGGCGGATGGGACTGAAATCCTCCCGGACAATGAAATGGCCAGAGAGGGTATTCAGTGCCAGGGCCCGCATCGAGGGAAAAGTAACACCGGCTACCGGCTGGGGTTAGACTCTAACTGTCCAGATGGCCGCGGCCAACTGGACCCCGCTCACCCCTGCTTAAGTCTTAGGTTTTAGAGTTTTTCCGAATACCCCTTAGATTTGAGTCTCTTAAATCTTTGGAGAGGGATGGCCCTTACCTCAAGCTTCCCTGCCCCTCAGTTGCTGAGCCAATTCAGGAATAAATATGGCGCCGGTGCCACATAGGACGGCGTCAGCCCCGGCTAGGTAAAGATTCTCTGCATCCTCAGGGCTGGCCACACCGCCCACCGCCACCCAGGTAAGGAAAATGTCATTCTCCAGGGCAATGCGGCGGAAGGTGGCCACGGTTTCCTGAGCGAGGTCTCTTATGCATGTTCCCACCACGCCCGCGCTTGGCCGACGGGGGAATACCGGGGTGGTGCTATCGGATTTGACCACCCTTCTCACCAGGCCGTTGGTAAGGGTTATACCATCCAAAAAAGGGGACAGCTTTACCAGGAGTTCCCGTATCAGAGATGGCTCGGTGAGGGTGCCTATCTTGGCCAAAAAGGGGATATCGCCCATCTTCTCTCTCACCCGCCTGGCTACCAGGGAGGCTTGTTCAGGCCGGCAGAAAAGGCGGCCCTCCGGACCGCGCACATTGGGACAGGAATAGTTGGTCTCAATCACATCGGCCCCCGCCTCAACCGCTAGCTGGGCACATAGCGCGAAATCCTCGGCCAGTTGATTAATGCCCTGGCCTTGGCCCTGTCGGCAGCTGCCGACCACGCTCACCACTAGAAGCTGACCCGGTCGCAAGGCCGCCTTGCATTTGCTAACGTCCTTCTGCCATACCTCAGGAGCGGCCGATGGCATGCCAAAGGAGATGGCTAAGGAGATCTCCCTGGGATCAGCGGGTAGGTCGGTTCGGGCCAGGACCTTCTCCTTAACCTCATTGCCGCTAAGTTGATCAACCGTGTCCAGCACTACGATGTTTGGCCCGGCATAGCAGGGCCATTTCCTGGTTCGCACCGTTTTATAGGTGAGGATATCAAATCCCAATGAGGCATAAAGCGATACCCAGCGGGAGTTCAAGAGGGGGCCGGCGGCAATGCCAAAGGTGGAGTTTACCGTTCGGCCTAAAAACTGCTCCTTCGCTTGGTCGGTCGGTTTCGGCAGCGGTCCTTGGTAAACGGGCCCATTATCATAATTCCAGCGGTAGGATCTTTGCAAGTCGTAGGTAGGATCACTCACCGAGATGTACCCTTGACCAAATCCAGCACTGCCTCCAATGCCAGCAGGTAGGCCTGGACCCCGAAGCCAGCAATAACGCCCTGTACATGGCTGGTTAACAAGGTCGGCCCACCCAGGGAATGAATCCCCGCTGGTAGAACCTCCACCAGCGGCATATGTCCTGCCAGTGCCATGAGCGCCCCTCTTATGGGATGGCTGTGCAAGAAATCGCCCGGGTTGATTATCAAAGCATCCAGCTCCTTATCGCTAGCCCCCTGGATAAGGTTGACCACTTCTCCTTCGGAGTTGGATTGGAATATCTCCAGTTCGACTCCCTGCTTGCGGGCAAACTGGTGGAGGGTTTCGGTTAACTGAGAATAGCTGCTAACACCTTCAACCTCGGTCGGGTATCGCCCCGGCAGGTTGACATTGGCACCGTTAATGATTAGAACCCTCATGCCAACTCTCCTAAGCTTAAGCCCTATGATAGGATGGGTTATCAGCTCTGTCAATCTTGATCTCATAGAGGGATATATTATTATGAGATCTAGGTGACACTCCCAGGGAAAGGCCAGCGGCTATTTGTGGGGGAAACCCTGAGTCTTTCCCGGGGGACGGGGCCGAGGGACTTTTCTGGGGAAGAACCCTTTTTAAAGGGTTTCCCCCACAAAAGGTTTTCCCCACCTTAACACTCGCGGCCCCGTCCCCCGGGAGTGTCACCCATGTCTCATAACAGCACACCAGCAACGTAAAAAAGAGTTGACTTTAAGGGGAAGGCTACCCAAAAGAGTATTATTTGGCTCCTTTATTCTTGAATGACAAGAGGGAGAACTCCCAGATAATTTAGCTTATTTTACCGCTCGGAGGGTTGGGGAGAGGAAGTTATAATAATGTGAAGGTCCACTTGCCCAACGGTATGAACAGATGTTGTGTTAAGGTTCCTCAATGATAGGGTAATGTAATTCAAAATTCACTGAGAGAGATTTTGGCAGGTTATAGTGTACAAGTAACTTATTGACAAATAATAAGGCCGGTAAAGGAGGAATAAGATAATGCTGCAACGGGCTGGATGTCTAAAGTTATTGGCCGAAAAGGTAACCGATGAGGTGGTGGTCTGTACCATCGGCATGTTGGGGTCCGAGTGACAGTATTATTCCGGAGGCAGGCCCTCCATGTTCGATTCCGGAGCCATGGGCCTGGCCTCCTCGTTAGGGTTGGGAATGGCGCTGGCCCTTCCTCATCGGAAGGTGCTGGTCTTTGATGGCGATGGCGCGTTATTGATGAACCTGGGCTCGTTAGCCACCATAGCTCAGCAAAATCCAGCCAATCTGGTCCACTTGGTGTTTCAAAACGGCGTATACGAGTCTTGCGGGGGAGGGCCCGTGGTGGATGCTGCCAAGGTGGATTTCGCCCAGATGGCCCGGGCCGCGGGCATTGAAAGGTCGTACAACATCGAGGAGGAAGACGACTTTAAGGCCAAGGTGGATGAGTTCCTCAAGACACCTGGGCTGACCTTTGCCGCGCTGAAGGTAAGCCCGGCGGAGAGGATTCAGGCTACCGCGCAAAAGGAATACATCAAGAATAAGTTGCAATTTATGGAGTTTGTCCAGCAGGTGGGAAAATAGCTGCAAGGAGGATAATATGGGAAGCCCAGCTTCTTTGATCTTAGAACAACTGAAAAAGCTTGGGGTTAGTTATATCGTCACCCTGCCAGATAAGTGGACCGAGGAGCTTCTGGCCCTGGCTCGTTCCGATGGTGATTTGGTTCACGTGCCGGTAAGCCGGGAGGATGAGGGGGTGGGCATTTGCGCCGGGCTGTATCTGGCAGGGAAAGGCGCGGCGCTGGTCATCCAAAATTCCGGGCTTTTGCTTTCCTGCAATGCGATAAAATCCCTGGCCCTAAAGTACAGAATCCCCATCTTCATTATGGTCAGTAATCGGGGCAGCCTGGAAGAATCCGCCCCCTACCACATCGCGGTAGGTCAGGGACTGGTTACCCGACCGGTTCTGGATGCCCTGCGGGTACCCTCGGTGGAAGTAACAACCCTGGCCGAGGTGAGCAAGATCACCGAGGCATATCGTTTCTGCCGTATCTCCGAGCAACCGGTGGCGGTAATTTTGGGGAAAGAGGCACTGGTAAGTACTGTGCAGGCATGAGCCACAGAAAGAGATGGCTCAGGGGGAACGAAAATGAAGGCTATTCTGACAACTATCCTGGTCCTGGGTTTACTCATGCCCATTTCCAGCCCGGTCCACTCCGATGAAGGGGAGGAGAGAAAGGTCGAGGCCAAACGGTTCCTCGAGATTGGATTGGCCTTGCACCAAATGGGGGACTACCGCAAGGCGGTCGAGTCATTTAAAAAATCGATCGAATTGGACCCCACTGCCCCCGGTTACACCTATATGGCCTGGAGTTTCAGCTACCTGGGAAAGCTTGACCTAGCCATCTCTCTAGCTGAAAAGGCGATAGAGCTAGCCCCCAACTTTGGCAACCCCTACAATGATATAGGCGCCTACCTTATGGAAAAAGGGCTGTACGATGAGGCTATCCCCTATTTGAGGAAGGCCATGAAGGCTCCTGATTACTGCTGCTACTTTTACCCCTATTTTAATCTGGGGAAGATCTATGCCATAAGAGGCCATTACGTCGATGCTATCACCGAACTTGAACAGGCTTTGAAGATAAAGCCCGATTTTGTGCCGGCGATTATGGCCATCGAATTGATCAAGAGGAGGATGGAGGAAAGCCTGTAATGATAGACAAACCCAGCGAGAAGGAAGAACAGTGGATAAAGGAGCAGGAGATCGAAAGGCGCAAAAAGTTGGAACGGGGAGCTGATATAAGAACAAAAGAGGAAGAGGCCGGCAAGGTCAAGGAGCTCCACTTTATGCATTGCCCTAAATGTGGCCAGGAGTTGGCGACCTTTCAACATCACAACGTAGCGCTGGATAAGTGTCCGGGCTGCGAAGGCATCTGGCTGGATAAAGGGGAGCTGGACACCCTGGTTGGTCTGGAGGTGGAAGAACGTAAGACCTTCTTCAGTACTATCAAAAGTATATTCAAGTAAAGGGGTAGACCCTTTGTCCTTTTTTGCCCCAGTGTTTTATCTCTAATCGTTAGCGAAGAATTGGACTTGAAATACCAAGCTGGTAGTGAGTCAGGCACTGTGGAAAAGGAGAAGGCTAGATGGAAGAAAGAGAGGACATCGAGACCTTGCTTCGCGAAGATGAGGTTATTTATCCGGCCAAAAATCTGATAGAAAATGCTCACGTCAAGGACTACGAGCAGATTTACCAGCGCTCCCTGGTTGACCCCGAGGGCTTCTGGGCTGAGGCCGCGGCCGAGCTGGAGTGGTTCCAGCCCTGGGAAAAGGTGCTCCACTGGGACTATCCTTTTGCCCAATGGTTTGTGGGGGCCAAATGCAACATCGTGCACAACGCGCTGGACCGGCACATCAAGACCTGGCGCCGAAATAAACTGGCCCTTATCTGGGAAGGCGAGCCGGGTGAAGTAAAGGTATACAGCTACCTTCAACTGGACCAGGAGGTGAACAAGTTTGCCAGCGTGCTTAAGGGCCTGGGTGTAAAGAAAGGCGACCGGGTGACCATCTACATGCCGCGCATACCTGAGCAGGTGATGGCCATGCTCGCCTGTGCTAAGCTGGGTGCTATCCATAGCGTGGTTTATGGCGGCTTCAGCGGGGAAGCGCTCAGCGACCGGATAGTTGATGCCGAATCCAGGTTTGTCATTACCGCGGACGGCGGCTACAGAAACGGTAAAGTGATCGAGCTCAAAAATATCTGCGACCAAGCCGTAAGCCGCATCCCCTTCGTTAAGTCGGTCATCGTGGTCAGGAGGGTGGGGCATCAAGTCCCCATGGTCGCGGGCCGCGACCAGTGGTACGATGAACTCATCAACTCGCCCCTGGGCTCGGCTAACGTCGCCACCGAGGTTATGGATGCCGAAGACCCTTTGTACATATTGTACACCTCAGGCACCACCGGTAAGCCCAAAGGGGTGATGCACGTCCACGGCGGATATATGGTGGGTGTTCATCGCAGCCTGAAATGGGTCTTTGACATCAAGGACGAGGACACCTATTTTTGCACCGCCGACCCGGGCTGGGTAACCGGCCACAGCTATATAGTTTACGGGCCTTTGCTTTGTGGCACCACCTCGCTTATGTACGAGGGTGGCCCCAGTTTTCCTGACCCGGGCCGTTGGTGGTCGCTGGTAGAGAAGCACCGGGTCAGCTTGCTTTATACCACGCCCACGGCCATACGAGGTTTGATGCGGTCTGGAGATGAGTGGCCCGGACGCTATGACCTGAGCAGCTTGAGGTTGCTGGGCACGGTGGGCGAGCCGATAAATCCGAAGGCCTGGCGATGGTATTACAAGACCATCGGCAAAGAGCGTTGCCCCATCATGGATACCTGGTGGCAAACAGAGACGGGCATGTTTATGATAACCCCCCTCCCTTGCCTTGCTCTCAAACCTGGTTCCGCTACCCGGCCTTTCCCGGGCATAGACGTGGACGTGGTGGACGAGAAGGGCCAACCCGTGGGGGCCAACAAGGGGGGTCAGCTGGTGATAAAGCGGCCCTGGCCGGCCATGCTTAAGACCATCTACAAGGACCCGGACCGGTACCGAGAGGTATACTGGGATAAGATACCCGGCGTTTACGCCACCGGGGATTCGGCGCGCAAGGACGAGGATGGATATTTCTGGATAATGGGACGTATGGACGACGTCATCAAGGTCTCCGGGTACCGGCTGGGAACCGCGGAGATAGAGAGCGCGTTAGTGAGCCATCCTGCCGTGGCCGAGGCCGCGGTCATTGCCAAGCCCCATGATATCAAGGGAAACGTCATCATCGCCTTCGTCACCCTGAAGGCTTCCTCCTCACCTTCCGATGAAATGAAGCAGGAGCTGATCGCGCATGTCGGCCATGTCATGGGGCCCATCGCCAAACCGGCGGAGATAAGATTCATTGACCTTTTGCCCAAGACCAGAAGCGGCAAGATCATGCGCCGAGTGCTTAAAGCCAGGGAAATGGGCATCCCGGAAGGGGACATCTCCACCCTGGAGGACTAGATTGTTGGGAAAGTATGGGGATGTGTGGGGGACACCCTTTGAAAAGGGTTCTCCCCCACACCCCCTTCCCAAACTTTTTGGGTTAGCCTCCTTTAATTTGCGCTAAGCGCAAATTAAAGGAGGCAAGGGCTTAGGAGTATCAGGGCAGCCGGATTTCAGTTGTAAATCATCAGTCGAGGCGATAGTCATATCGGCCTAGTTCCAGTTAAAATAGCTATCTCAAATCCAAGCTCATCCCATTGGTAAGGTGACCTGCTCCCAGGTGAAATCTTTACCCAGGCGGCCAGGGCCTTTTTCTCTTGACAGATTTATGACTCACCGGTAAATTCTTATTACCATACCAAAACCCTAACCCAGGGGAAACATGATGACTTTTGGCTGACGACCTACAGTTCTCAACCGTGGACCGGCTGGCTTTCGCAGTCCCGTCGACGGACTTTGAGGTCATCGCAGAGGTTTTTATGCCGATCCGTATAAGACGCCATGATAAAACACTCCAAAAGACGCAAAGGGCTGATTCTAAAAGAGATATCGCTTCAGTCATCGCCGCCACAACGGCGTGTTATACGGGCCGAAAACCGCAAATCAGCTTCTTATGAGGATCAATCTAATCAATTTTAGGAAGTAGATATGACCACGATGACCGCGGAGGCCCAAGCACTCTTGAAGGTTCTTCTTGACCATCACAAGCGCACATGCCGAGGACCAAGTGGTCCGCCGCGAGATGTGGACGCTTATCTGATTCCATACGGCACACTATGTGACAGGGCCGGTGTGCCATATCTGACGAGGGGTGTCGGCAAGTTTTTGCAGGAAGTAGCTGAATGGTGTCACAATAACGGTTGGCCTCCAATCAACTCGCTCGCGGTCAACCAAGACACGCGCATGCCGGGCGAAGGCTACGACCTTGCCC
>JAZFTZ010000214.1:0-2410 GCA_036446955.1 Thermodesulfobacteriota bacterium | reverse complement strand
AGGCGCTTGACCTGATAGAGGTTGAGTACGAACAATTGCCAGCGTTAATGGACCCAGAGGAGGCTATGAAACCGGGTTCTATCCTCCTTCATGAGAAGCAAAATAACGTTGCTGCCGCTTTTGACATTGTCCGGGGAGATCCGGATACAGCCTTCAAAGAAGCAGACCAGATATTTGAGGATAAGGTAGTAACCCAGATTCAGCACCAATGCTATCTTGAGCCGCTGAATTGTCTGGCCTTTTTCGATCTCACCGGCAAACTTACCCTGTGGCTAGGCAGCATGGACCCGTCAGGTATCCGGCTTTCGCTGGCCGAGGTTTTACAGTTACCGCTGGGAAAGGTGAGAATCATTCAGGCTTACTGTGGAGGTGCCTTCGGCGGGAAAATAACCATGCCCCCCCTTTATCCTATTGCTGCGCTGCTGACCATGAAGACAGCTAGGCCGGTGAGGGTTTCAAATAACAGAGAGGAGGAATTCACCGCCTCCGCGCCCCGGCTCCCGGCAAAGATCGAGGTTAAGACAGGGGTCAAAAAGGACGGCACCTTGGTGGCAAGAGATTACAAGATTATCGCCGATTGCGGCGCCTACATCGACCGAGCTCCCCGCATCGTCGCCCAGATGATCGTGACCCCCGATTCCCTGTACCGAATCGCTCACATTAAGGCCAGTGCTAAGGTTGTCTATACAAACAAAACGCCGGTGGGAGCCTTTCGAGGATTTGGCACCATCCAGGCCCTCTTCGCCCATGAGACCCACCTGGACGCTATAGCCAGCAGGTTAGCACTTGACCCTATGGAGCTGAGGCTTAAGAACGCGACTAGGGCCGGAGACCTGACTGCCCATGGTTGGCGAATAACCAGCTGTGGTCTGACCAAGTGCATACAAGAGGCGTCAGCCGCCGCCGGATGGACGGAGAGGAAGAACAAGCGACGGTCACAGCTCGGGGTTGGGATGGCGTGTGCCTTATACGACTGTGGGGTAAAACGCATACCAGGCTTTAGCGGATCGGTCGCCTTTGTTAAGATCATTGAGGATGGTAAGGCCCAAGTGATCTCCGGGGAGAGCGAATACGGCCAGGGGTGGTCTACGGTGGCCGCCCAAGTGGCGGCGGAGGAGCTGGGCCTGCCTATTGAAGATGTCGAGGTTACCAGTCCGGATACGGATTTCACGCCTTACTCCATGGGTCCGTGGGGACTGAGACTCACCGTTAGTGGCGGGAATGCGGTAAGGCTAGCCGCAGCAGATGCCCGAAGTCAGTTATTTAACATCGCCGCGGAGATGCTTGAGGCTAATGTGGAGGATATTGAGGTCAAGGATAGAGTGATCACTATAAGAGGGGCACCGGATAAAGGGTTATCGGTCGCCGAGGTAGCCAGCCAGGCCATCTTTCGAAAAGGTGGAGCGGCAGTTATTGGCAAGGGTATAGATGAACCACAAGCTGCTGTCTTGAACCCGGACACTCTGTATGGAAATCTCTCCCAGGCATACTCATTCGCTGCCCAGGCTGTCGAGCTAGAGGTGGATGCAGAAACAGGGCGGGTAAAACTCTTGAAAACCATTACCGCCCACGACCTGGGCCGGGCAATTAACCCCGCCATGGCTGAGGGGCAGGTTGAGGGTGGAATCTCAATAGGATCAGGATATGGTTTAGTGGAGGGGCTCATATGGAATGGGGAGAAGATTCTTAATCCCAATTTGCTGGACTATAAGATACTCACTGCGGCCGATATGCCTGACATCAGGGTGATCTTGGTCGAAACACACGATCCCAATAACCCTTTTGGAGCAAAATCTATCGGCCAGCTTGGTACCATGATGGCTGCTTCTGCCGTCGCCAACGCCATCTACGACGCGGTAGGAGTCAGGGTGTGCGATCTACCTATTACCCCCGATAAAGTACTATTGTCCCTGGAGGAAAAAGCTAAGTCTCCAAATCTGGGGGAAACCCTTTAAAAAGGGTTTCCCCAAGCCCCCTTTCCTAAATTTTGAGTTATGTTTTGCTTGGCGCTCCTTAGCCAATTAAAACCTAGCCTCAAGTTTGGGAGGAGGGTGTGGGGGGCAACCATTTACAAAGGATTCCCCCCACAGAGGGGCCCTTGCCCTGGTTGAATTCTTCGGGGGTATCGCCATCTTGATAGGGTTTCTCACTCGCCGGCCTTCTGGTTCCCAAACCAAAATAGGAGATGCTCAAATCGCGCTTATTTCCGGTTAAAATCTTCCCAGTAAGGGGCAACCTAAAATGAAGAATTTCATCTTGAAATCAATCTTTGACAAGGGAGCATTCTTATAGTCTTCTGCTTGAAGATTTCTATTTGACCTATCCCCGAAAAAGTTGACACGTGGTTAAGTTTCTTTGGGGAGCTTTTCATACTGTTCTGGGCTCATGAAGCCTAATGCCGAATTCCTCC
>JAZFTZ010000213.1:0-12467 GCA_036446955.1 Thermodesulfobacteriota bacterium | reverse complement strand
GGGCTGAGGGGCCGCTATTTTCAACCTTTTGTGAACCTCTTTTGCCAGCGGTTGAATAAGGCCAAGGTGATTGCCAAGGTTAACGGAGCCAACGCTTACACATTGTATAACCCTCCTCTGCCCACCCCGGCGGGTATGAGAGCTATGGAGGCCAGGATCAGGGCCATTTTCTTCAAGCTACATACCCCTACCACCGCAACCATATCGGTGACTTACCGCTGCCAGTGCAAGTGCGTCCACTGCAGCGCCGAATATTTCAAGGCCCGAGAGAAAGAAGAATTAACTAGCGAAGAATTTAAGCGGGTCATCGACGGAGCCACCAACCTTGGTGTTATCAACTTCACTCTCACCGGTGGTGAGCCTATGCTTCGAAAAGACCTGTACGAAATCATAGCCCACGTGGACAAGTCTAAGGCCCAGGCGATGATGTTCACCAACGGTTGGTACCTGAGCCAAGAAAACGTTAACCGGCTCAAAGAGGCAGGACTCTACGCCTTGAATATCTCCATTGACCACGTAGACCCTGAAGTGCACGACCAACTTCGCGGGCTTAAAAATTGTTACCAGCGAGCCTTCGATGGGGCCGAGCGAGCTCGCCGGGCCGGTATTCTCACCGGAATCTCTACCTATGCCTGCGCGGATAACATCCGGGATGGCTCTTTGGAAAAACTCTTGAAACTGGCTCAGGAACTGGGCTTCAACGAGGTTACTATCTTCGACTGCATGCCAGCAGGAAAGTTTCTCAAGCAGACCAACAAGATACTGACTCAAGAAGAAAGGGGCAAGCTAATAGAACTGGCCCGAAAATATGTGGCCATGGACCACCCGATGGGCGCGGTGGCCCAGTCCTGGATAAATTCCCCCTTGGGCACGGGCTGTTTCGGCGGCTATTACCAGTTTTACCTGACCGCCTACGGCGATGTAAACCCCTGTGACTTCAATCCCATTAGTTTCGGAAACGTGAGAGAGAGTTCCATTGAGGAGATCTGGACTCGGTTGACCAGCCACGGCGAATACAGGAAAAGAAGGATGGAATGCCGTATCCAGAACCCTGACTATAGAAAACAGTTCATCGATCCTATTCCCGATGGCTCTCAGTTCCCGGTCTCAATAGAGGAGGTGGAGCAGCTACGCAAGCAAAGCTCACGGCCGCTGCCAGCCTGCCGAAATTGACCGAACCCACCTACTAGTGGCCGGCCATCAGGCGAGGGGGCAGTAATCCGTTTATTGCCACTAGATGGGTAGCCGAATAGCAGCAAAGGCGATAAACTCCTTTCCTATTAACCAGTTTTGGGAGCAGATGCTCTAAAGGAGCATCTTGAGTCGAGACTGCAAACAAAGAACAATCTGTTGATTGATGAAAATCGCTCCCTTATTTTTGGTATATAATGCCCAGCTGAGCTCGTTTTGAACTGAAGAGATGAAAAATGAAGGTCATTCTAATAAGCCCAGCGGTTCATTCAGTTCTTCAGAAAACCAACACCATAATGCCACCTTTGGGGTTGCTTCACGTAGCCTCGGTCTTAAGAGAAGCAGGACACGACGTACAGGTCGTTGACATGAGCCTGAATGCAACCACACCTGACCTTTCACCTTACGACTTGGTGGGAATAACCTGCACCACCTCTCAAACCTGGAAGGCGCTTGACTACGGCCGCCAAGCCAAGGAGCTGGGCAAGACGGTGGTAATGGGTGGCCCTCACCCCAGTTTCATGGCTGATAGCCTCTTCGCCACCGGACTGGTCGACTATGTGGTCCGGGGTGAAGGGGAATACACCGCTTTAGACCTGGTTAACGGGCTGGAACAACACAAGGGACAGTTTAACCCCGCCACTATCCAGGGCCTCAGCTGGTACGATAAGGAAACAAAAAGGGCGGTGCACAACCCTCCTCGACCTTTTATTAAGGACTTGGACAGCCTGCCAGATCCGGCCCGAGACCTTTTGGACCTGGAGAGTTACAAAGTTACCAAGTATCAAGGGCGGTCCACCATTACCATTTTGACCAGCCGGGGTTGTCCCTATGACTGTTCCTTTTGCGCCTCAACCCAACTTACTGGGAAAAAGTGGCGGAAGCGAAGTGTGATCCCTATTGTCGATGAGATCGAGTTCTTGGCGGAAAAGCATGGTTTCACAGCAGTTGCCTTCGTAGACGACAACCTGACCATCCACATCCCTCGGGCCAAGGAACTTTGTGATGAGATAATC
Organism: Thermodesulfobacteriota bacterium; assembly: GCA_036446955.1. Lineage (GTDB taxonomy): Bacteria > Desulfobacterota > JAZFTZ01 > JAZFTZ01 > JAZFTZ01 > JAZFTZ01. The sequence continues at coordinate 10,260 of JAZFTZ010000213.1, read as the reverse complement.
CGCCGTCGACTCGACATCAGGTGGTGGTGCATGGCCAGTGCTGATTCCTTGATAAGGAACGAAGAACTCATTGAAAAAATGGCTGCTGCCGGCTGTGGCCAGGTGTTTATTGGCTTGGAAAGCCCTAACGAGCGGGTATTGACCAGCTATAACAAGAAAGCCAGCGCCGATATGGGGAGAAAATCGGTAGAGATTCTTCGCAAATATGGCATAGGTGCCTATGGCTCATTCATCCTGGGCGAGGTTAGCGAAACGGTGGAGGATATAAACAGGACTATTAAGTACGCCAAGTCGCTCAACCTGAAGACAGCCCAGTTCTCGCTACTAACCCCCTACCCTGGCACGCGGCTATTCAGCCAAATGGAAAACCGCCTGATCACCAAAGATTGGAGGAAGTTCGATGGCCTGCACGCCGTATTTCAACCTGATTTCCTGACCCCGAAAAAGCTCGACCGGCTTTTGATAAAGGCCTACCTTTCCTTCTACCTTGACCGGCACCGCCTCTCCACCAAGTCCCTCCTGTACCAGCTGCGGAAAGCATTAACCATAATAAAAGGAATCAAATCCAACTAGCCCCGGTTAACCCGGAGCATAGCTGAACCCTTCCCCGCAAAGTCCAAATTGCCTGGCTAAACAAGATATTGACAAGGGGGGTTACAGCTGCTAAGTTAGTAATTACTTACTTACTATAACCGGGAGTAAATAAATCATGTCACCTCGCTTAAATCACGATCAGCGTCGGGCACAGATCGTGGAAACCGCCGCTGCCCTGTTTGCCAAAAAGGGGTTTTATCGCACTACCACCCGGGAGATCGCTCGAAAGGCAGGGGTCAGTGAAGCCATGATCTTTAAACATTTTGCCCGCAAAGAAAAACTGTACGCCTCGATCCTGGATTTAAAAGCCCAGCAAGAAGACCCCTTAGCTGAGGTGAGACAAGCGGCCCAGAGGAAGGACGACCTGGTCGTCTTTGAGGGGTTGGCCCGCCATTTCCTCCTCCGGGTAGAAAAGGACCCCCACCTTTTGAGGTTACTCTTGTTTAGTGCCTTGGAACACCATCGGCTGGCGGAAAACTTTATTGACAAACACGTATTGAGAATAACCTACTTCCTGCGGGACTATATCAAACAACGGGTTGCCGACGGCGATTTCCAAAAGCTGGACCCGCTTCTCGCTGCTCGCAGTTTCGTGGGGATGGTCAACCACCATATCTTGGCTCAGGAAATATTCGGAATGAAAAAACATTTCAACCGGGATCGGGACGAAATCATCAGGACCTTTGTAAAGATATTCCTGAATGGTGTGCGAATATGACAAGGCTCTATACGCTGATCTCGATAGTGCTATTCCTCAGCCTCATCAGCTTGAGCTGCTCTCAGGAGCCCCAGCAGAAGGAACAATCGCCTCGAGCTGCTTCCCCCCCGGCCAATCCCGCGGTTGAAATAACCGCGACTCGGGTTAGGCAGCAGACCGTGGAGCGGACCTTGGAGTTTGTCGGTTCTCTGCTCCCTAACGAAGAGGTAACGGTCAGCAGCCTGGTGTCGGGTAAGATTGAGACAGTACTGGTTGACCTGGGAGATAGGGTAACCAAGGGACAATTATTGGTCCGTCTTGACCAACGGGAGTTCCGCCTGAAGTTAGAGCAATCGGCTGCCGCGCTTAGGCTGACCAGAGAGAACCTGGCCAAGGCGGCCTTAACCGCCAGCCAGGCCGCGATCGATACGGCGCGACAGGAACTGGCCGCGGCTAAAGCTCAGGTGGACCGAGCTGAGGTGCTGGCCAAGGGTGCCAAAACCAACCTGGACAGGATGGCCCACCTTTTTTCCCAGGGGATTGTCGCCGAAAGTCAACGAGACATAGCCCAGACCGGGTACGACAGCTCGCTGGCCCAACTCAGGGCCACCCAGGCTGAGTTCCGCTCCCGTCAGTCCCGGCTTGAGTCGGCTAAGGCCCAGTCGGAGCAAAACCGGGCGGCTATTAAGGTGGCCGAAGCGGGCGTGGGCCAGGCCCAGGCAGCTCTAGCTTACGCCCGGAAGAAATTGAGCGACACCATAATATACTCGCCCATTGAAGGAGAGGTGCAAGAACGATTGGTCTCCGCCGGAGAGACTATCAAAGAGAATGCCCCGTTACTCAACCTGACATCAACCAATCCCGTTAAGCTGGAGGGAGAGGTGGCGGAGAGGTTTGTGCCCGCGCTGTCCATCGGTAAGAAGGTTAGGGTCAGGGTCGCGGCCTTTCCCGACCAGGAGTTCATCGGCAGGATAAGCCGATTGAGCCCGGTGGTAACGCCCGAAAGCAGGTCTTTGAAGACCCAGGCCCTGATAGACAACCCTCACGGTCGGCTTAAACCTGGCTTCTTTGCCAAAGCATATATTGTTAACAAGATCGAACTCGCCTTGTTTGTCCCGGAAAAGTCGTTGGTAACCATCGTCGGTATAACCAAGCTCTTCGTGGTCGATCAACAATCGGGGATCATTCAGGCCCGCCGGGTTTCCACTGGTATCAGACTCGATAACCTGGTAGAGGTCTCCGGGGAGATCAAAGCTGGAGAACTGGTAGCCACCTCCGGCCTGAGTAGACTGACCGGTGGAACTCGAGTTAAGATCTTATCCGAGAAAGCTTCCGAAGGTTAACCCATGCGCCTGGCGGATATCGCCATAAGAAGACCCGTTTTTACCACCATGTTTATCGGCGCGCTGATGGTCTTCGGGGTATTTTCCTTTCAAACCCTGGGCGTGGACCTTTTCCCCAAGATAGACTTCCCCACCGTGCTGGTTACCACTACCCTGCCGGGAGCCAGTCCGGAGGAAGTGGAAAGCCAGATCACCAAGCCCATAGAGGAATCGGTTAATACCATCCAGGGGATAGACGAGCTGCGCTCGATTAGCGGAGAGGGATTTTCCCGGGTGATCGTGCGCTTCCTCCTGGAGCGGGATATTGACCAGGCAGCCCAGGACGTCCGTGAAAAGGTAGCTACCATCGTGGGCGATTTTCCCGAGGGGACCGACCCGCCGATTGTCGAGAAATTTGATCCTGATGCCGCGCCGGTATTGAGCATTGCCCTCTCCAGCCAACGCGACTTGAGGGAGATCACCGAGATCGCCGATAAAAGGATTAAACAATATCTGGAGAGCGCGTCTGGCGTAGGAGCTATCACCATAGTGGGAGGCCGAAAGCGGGAGATACAGGTCTTCCTCGATAAAGACAAGCTGGTGGCCAACCACCTGACCGTGCAACAGGTTAAGACAGCCCTGGCTGCTCAAAACATGGAGATGCCCGCCGGAAGGATTAACGAGGGTTCCCGAGAGCTAGTCCTTCGCACCATGGGAAGGCTCGCCCGGCCCGCCGACTTCATGGACCTGGTCGTCACCAGTGTAAACGGCAGGCCGATAAGACTGGCTGATCTGGGATATGTAGAGGATGGGGTGGAGGAGCCGCGCGACCTGGCCCGCCTAGACGGCCAGCGCGCGGTCTTGTTGAACGTTAGAAAACAATCAGGGACAAACACTATAAAGGTCGTTTACGGGGTGATGCAGCGGCTTAAAGAATTAAGCGGCCGGCTGCCCGCGGATATTAAGTTGACTGTTATTAGAGACCAGTCTATCTTCGTCAGGAAATCGCTGAAGGAGATTAAGCTTCACCTTTTACTGGGCAGCGTTCTTGCCAGCCTGGTTATCCTTCTCTTCATAAGAGATTTGCGCACCACCCTGATCGCGGCTACCGCTATTCCCACCTCCATTATAGCCACCTTTGCCTTCATAAAGTTTCAGGGCTTCACCCTGAACATAATGAGCATGCTGGGTATTACGGTAGCGGTGGGAATAGTGATTGATGATGCCATAGTTGTCCTGGAGAACATCTACCGTCATCTGGAGGAGAAAGGGAGCTCGCCGACTGAGGCGGCTAAAAAGGCGACCAGCGAGATCGGCTTGGCGGTAATGGCCACCACCCTTTCCTTGGTGGTCATCTTCCTGCCAGTGGCTTTTATGTCCGGAATGATCGGCCGGTTCATGTACCAGTTTGGCTTAACCCTGGCTTTCGCCATCCTGGTCTCCCTGCTGATATCCTTCACCTTGATCCCTATGCTTTGCTCCCGTTTCCTCAAACTAAGGGGGAGCGCGGATGATAAGAAGAGATCGAAAGAGACCAGATTCTATTCTCTGTTGGAAAAGGGCTACGGCCGATTGCTGGGCTGGTCCTTGAGGCATCGCTGGGCTATTGTTCTTTTCAGCTTGGCCATCTTCCTGGCCTCCTTCCCTCTCTTCCAGCGGGTGGGAAAGGATGTGCTCCCTAACGACGATAGGGAGGAGTTCGAAATCGTTATTCAAACCCCGGAGGGCTCTACCCTGGCGGTCACCGACACCATAACAAAGGAAATAGAGAGGGAGGTGTGGAAACTCCCGGGAGTAAAACACGTGCTAACCACCATCGGGCAAAATACCGGGAACGTGACCGAGGGTTCCGTCTATGTGCGCCTGCTGGAGCTCAATAAGCGCGATTTCTCTCAGTTCGACGTGATGAAGCAAGCCAGAAAAATGCTGGCCCAATTCCCCTGGATTAGGACCAGCGTGGAGAACGTGAGCACTATAAGGGGTGGCGGTTTCAGGCAGACCCCGATCAATTTTAGCATCCGAGGCCCAGACCTTAATAAGCTGGAGGAACTATCCAACCAGGTGGTCAATCGCATCAACAAAATACCGGGGATCGTGGATGTGGATACCACCCTGGCCAGCAGAAAGCCGGAGCTGAGGGTGGAAATCGACCGGGAAAAAGCTGCCGACCTGGGTGTACGGGTGGCCGACATCGCCACCAGCCTGAATATCCTGGTAGCAGGTGAGGAGGTGACCAAATACAAGGAAGGCGCCGAGCAATATCCGGTCCGGTTGCGGCTTAAAGCCAGCGACCGTTCCGACCTTGAGGATATCTTGGAGTTGGCCGTACCTTCATCTAAACTAGGCTATGTGCGTTTGAAAAATCTTATCCGGGTCAGAGAGGAGAAGGGGCCGGTCCAGATAGAGAGACAGGAGCGGCAACGGCAGGTAACCGTGCTGGCTAACCTGGTGGATAAGCCTTTGGGAGATGCGCTGGCGGAGGTTCGCCGAGAGCTGAACAATATCGACTGGCCGCCAGGTTATACCACCGAATTCACCGGCCGGGCCCGATTCTTAGCGGAGATGAAGTCCAATTTTATCATCGCGTTCCTATTAAGTATCATCTTCATGTATATGGTGTTAGCCTCCCAGTTCGAAAGCTTCGTCCATCCCATTACTATCATGATGTCCTTGCCGCTGAGTATCCCCTTTGCCCTGCTCTCCCTGTATTTAACCGGTGGCACATTAAATATTTATAGTTCGCTGGGAATACTTCTGCTATTCGGGATAGTAAAGAAGAATGCCATTCTCCAGGTGGATTATGCTAACAACTTAATCCGACGAGGGGTGGAAAGAGACCAGGCGGTTAAGGAAGCTTGCCGGACCAGGCTCCGACCCATATTGATGACCACCATAACCCTGGTCGCGGCCATGACCCCCATGGCATTGGGAAAAGGCTCGGGATCAGCCAGTCGAGCGGCCTTAGCCCTGGTGGTTGTTGGCGGCCAATCGCTGTGCCTGCTGATCACCCTTTTGGTTACTCCGGTGCTTTACACCATATTCGAAGACCTGAAACAGCTGAGGATACCAGGTTGGCTCAGAAAAAGGGGTTGAGTAGAACTCTTCCTAAGCTCGGTTAAAGTTGAGCCTTAGACGATGCTTCAACCATGAGTGAACCATTGAAAGCGGCGAAGACCGGTAGTGGCCTTTCGGTAACCTATCTGGGCCATGCCAGCGCGCTGATCAACCTGGATGGCAGATACGTACTCACTGACCCTAACCTTAACCCGCGCCTGGGTCTGGCCCGGCGCCGGAACCACCCTGGCCCAGCCTGGGAGAGTTTATCGGCCATCGATTTAGTCATCATCTCGCATGCCCACCTGGACCATCTGGATAAGTTTACCTTGAGGAAATTGGCTCGCACCACCTTGTTTCTGGTTCCGCCCGGGGTAGGAATTACCATAAAGCGCCTGGGCTTCGAGAATGTGACCGAACTGGAATTATGGCAAACAATCTCCGCCGGCGGCCTTCAGGTCACCGCGGTTCCGGCCAAGCACTGGGGAGCCCGCTTCATTCTGGATATCTGGAGAGGTTGCTGCGGGTTCGTCCTCAAGGCGGATGCGGGACAGGTTTATTTCGCCGGAGACACCGATTACTTCCCGGGTTTCAAAGAAATAGGCAAGCGATTCAACCTGGATATCGCGCTGTTGCCCATCGGCACCTACAGTCCCAGGCTACTGCTTGATCGTTATCACCTCAACCCTGAAGAAGCCATTCAAGCCTTTGCAGACCTCAACGCCAGGTACATGGTTCCCATTCATTGGGGAACCTTTAGACTGTCGGCAGAACCGTTAGATGAGCCGCTGGCCTGGCTTAAGTCATTGGCCCGATCCAATGGTCTGCAAGAAAGAATATTAATACTGGAGCCCGGTCAGACCAGCGACCGGGCTAGCGCTTGCTATAAATAGAATCGGGTATCAGCCCCGATACGGTTATTATTGCTGGAACATCATCTTTAAGCTATAATATTATCGTTCAGGCTAAACCCACAACCTTCAGCAAGGAGGTGGATGCCATGACGGTACTACCCCGATTGAAACAATTCCTGGAAGATAACAAAGTGGCGTTTGAGGTTCATCTTCACCCGGAGACGTTCACTGCTCAGGAGATCGCGGCCGCGCTCCACGTGCCGGGCAAGGAGTTGGCTAAGGTGGTCATAGTCAAGGTTGCAAAAGGGCTCTTAATGGCCGTCCTCCCCGCCAGCTATAAGATTGATTGGGAGAAGTTGAAAGATATGGCCAACGAGCCCGAGGCGCGGCTGGCTACCGAAGCTGAATTCAAGGACCTGTTCCCGGACTGCGAGGTGGGAGCCATGCCTCCCTTCGGTAACCTGTATAATCTGACGCTGTACGCGGACCAATCTCTAACCGACAACAAGTGGATACTCTTCCAGGCCGGCAACCACATCGACATCGTAAAGATGAAGTATGATGACTTCATCCGGCTGGCCCAACCCAAGATGGAAGACTTCGGCGTCCACCTGTAAACCGCTGCTCTCTCCGGCTCGGATCGAAGTTAGCGAAGAGCTGATACTAGCAGCCATGAGATGGGTCTATCCGCTGACAAAGGCCGTATAATCTATTCGGTTGGTTCCAGCATGCGTACAGAGAAGGAGTTTACGGCAAGAGGGCAAAAAATCGTTGACCTAGCTAAACGGATAGGATAGACTAATAAGAGTTGTTTGGTCTTATTTATTAAGGGATAAAGATGGCTAAAATCTCGGCTCTTTCAGATACCGTCTCCTACCTCAAGTCGGAACTAGCTGCCGAGTTAAAGGAAATCAGGTTGGAACGCCTGGTCATCGGCGTCTTTTTCACCGGGGTGAAACTTTCCACTGGCCAGGGAGGCGTGGCCTTTACCCCTATCGGGGAGATGCCCGAGGCGGTGTGCTGCCCCACCTCCGCGGCCAGAATGCCCCAGGCCGGGCGCATGACCGGCCGGCCTATCGAAGAAGTGCTGGACTATGCCCGGGATAAAAATGTGCTCAAGGCGGCTATGGGAGTAGCGGCTGCCAATGCCGTGTCTCAGTACTTATGGCAGAAGCAGCCTGCCCAGGGTTTTCTGATCGAGCCGGAGATGGATGCCATCGAGGGAGTGGATTTCAGCATCGCCCGAACGGTTACCCTGGTGGGTGCTTTTACTCCGTTCATAAAGCTGTTAAAAGAACAGCCATGCCAGCTTTACATCTTGGAGAAGAACCCCCAGGCCCTGAAGGAAGATGAGCTAAAATATTTCCGCCCGCCTGAGGCCGCGGCTGAGGTCTTGCCCCAAAGTGATGTGGCCATTCTCACCGGCACCACCATAGTCAATCACACCATTGATGGTCTGTTGGATTTGTGCCCGCGTTCCTGCCAGGTGGTGGTGGCCGGACCTACCGCCAGCATGATTCCGTTAGCATTCTTCAAACGGGGAGTCAATTTGATGGGCGGGATGGAGATAACCGATCCCGATACGACCTTGGACATCCTTGCCGAGGGTGGAGGTGCTTACCATTTGTTCGGCAAATATGCCAGAAAGCTTACCTTCAAAACTCCTCATTGACGCTCCGGGCCCAAGTTGTCATCTCCCGGCGTTTCAACTGGCACCGGTACTCACCTCTTTCTCAGCGTGGCGTGCGAAGGGGAATTCCTATCCCTCATCGTTAAGTGGTAGCGACTGTTCTTATCCTTAACGCTAGGTTAAAAACTAATTGACAGCGCTGCCTTTCACTGGTAAGCTAAAAGCAATGCTTGTTTGCCAGTTTTTCATTGCAATCCAGCAATCTAATCCTTAAACCAAGCAGGGTGCTATGAGCTGACCGGCCAAGAACTTTTACGGTTCACAACCGTTTTAACGTCAACTATGCCGGCCATTGCCGACGAAGTGCTGATAGAGGTTAAAGTAAATGGAGGATACCATGAGTAAATCATCACCGGATTTCACCCTCGAGGTCGATGGCGTGAAAGGGGTCTGTCCCGCGGGTGAAGCCCATGCAAAACAAAATATTGCTGAGGGAAAAATCCCCGTTCTCTCTTGTGAGGGGCCTTGCATTCGGGGAGAAATTGCCCGGCTTGCAGCGAATATGGTGGCCGAGGAAGAGCCGTACGCGCGCAGTTGCTATGCGGAAACGTTCTTGGTCCCCCATTCGACGATGACGGTTTGGGTGAAGGAAGCCAACAAGGTCGTCATGATCGACGGCTGTTTCCTGATATGTCTCGGCAGGGTCTTGAAAAATCTGATCGACGAGGAAAAAATTATCCACATCGATACGCTGCCTTTACATAAGAAATATTCGGACGTTTTCCTGTATACCGACGTCCCTGAAGCGGAGCGGAATGCGGTCGCGCGACAGGTTGCCGATAAGATTCTGGAAAAGCTGAAGCAAGAATAGGAGCCACTAAAAAGTGAAGGCTAATAGGACCATCTCTTAGCCGGGTGACCGAAAATAACGGTGATATGAAATTCCGGAGACCCTGACAAACGTTGGCAAAGGATCGGGAGTGCTATATAGAGAGCCTCTCGCCCTCGTATTGGCCATGCCCAAAATCGCTTTCAGATATTATCACTCGCTATCGGCGGACACTGACTCACGTCCCGGTTCTGGAGGTCGATCGGCCATATGGTAAGTGTCAAATGAAATTTCCAAGCTTGCATCAGTTCAGGGACCAATTCAATGAGGCATGCGATTGCGTGAGACTTCTCACAATCCTCTCTCCTACCTGACTGCTATGCCAGTACGGGCATGGTGTTGTCCGTGAGCTGTTCGAACAAATCGACGCGAAGGCACTCAAGGGCTTCTTGGTATGGCTTCCTATCATGGTTGGGGATAACGCGGAATCTGCGCGGGCGGAGTCCGAGAGTTTCCCGGACGATCGGGTAAAGCACATCTGGGATCCAGAAAGACGATTCGGCGAGCTCTTCGCAAAGGTGCTCAACCTGAAAGGTGTCGCATGGGATGTGTATTTGCTCTATGCGCCAGGTATTGCATGGAGTGAAGACGAGCCACCCGAGCCCGCGTTCTGGATGCACCAACTTCCGGTTGCGACCGGGGCCGACGGAAAGCGTCTATTGAATCCAGGAAGATTTTCACACGAGTTTATGAGTCTCCTCGGAAGAGAGGATGCCCATATGGCTTGGGATCGGGCCTTCATGTTGCACGCTAAAGGTCTTGGCGCGTTAAAGAGGGAGAGAGCTCAGTCCTCACTGAAGGACGTCCTCGAGGCTGTCCACCCTAGGAAGGATGCTATACGGCTCGATAAGAAGTGATTGTGGACTGTCTTTACAGATGCTCATACAGTCGTATGAACGATAAAAGAATACTCTGCGGCATCTTATTCTAATCGTGGAAAGGAAGAGGGGATAACAGTAATGTGTTTTGTTTTCAGTTTCCTCCCTGCCACTATCTTTTTGATAATAGGGTATTTTGTCCTTTTTGCTTCCACTAAAGCGGAAGGAACTATGCAAAAGTTTGGCCGGGCTTTGGCGTTTTGGGTTTTTATTGTCGCATTGTTTTTCCTGATTAGTGGCGCATATGTAACCTTGTCGGGAATTTGTCCTCTAGAAAAAATGATGTAACAGATTGGTAATTTAGGGTCAGAAATTTACCGGCTGTTGCCCAAGGATCTTTTT
>JAZFTZ010000212.1:0-3030 GCA_036446955.1 Thermodesulfobacteriota bacterium | reverse complement strand
AACGGTAGCCCCCTCCCCCCATACCCCCTTTGAAAGGAAATATGGGCTTCACACAATAGAAGCGAAAAACAGGCTGGAGGTAATTTAGTTAAGTCTTGGTTCGCAGTCTGGCACTATTCGCGCTTGAAATATGCCTATAGGTTATCCTGAGACTACATAAGTTAGTATCAGAAAAAAGGCCTTACGAAGTTCTGAGAGAGAAATTAACATTAAAGGGATAGATCAGCCGAGGTCGTAGCACTCATAACTTATGCTAGCCGCGTCCATAGGCACACCGATTCTTGTGAGGCCTAACGATAGGCATAAGCCGCGAGCGTTAAGCAAGCCTGCTTGATGGCCGTGTTAGCTCTCAGGTTCCCTATCCTTTGGGGAAAGCCCGGCCGATGAAGCTCCATCGAGCAAGGCCAGCTAAATGGCACCACAGGGGTGCAACAGGACCATGGTTAAGAGCCAGATAAGGTTCTAAGCTGTGCCTTAGAAATTCGTCCGCCTGGTGATATAGCCCCCTCTTTCCCTACTTTTAGCTAGCGCAAGAAACGGTTGGTGAACAATTGTCCCAGGGGCAGGGCCTTCTTTTGCCCACCATGCTCTACCATGATTCTCTGAGTGGATTCCCACTTAGCTCTATCCATCCAGCCATAGCCGTACTGGCGGGTGGCCTTGCTAGTGTGAAGCGGGATAACCGACTTCCATTTAGCCAGTAGAAGCTGGCGACTTAGTTCAGAATGTTTCCGCAGAAAGCCGGCTGCTTGCTCCGGGTTAGCCATGGCGTAGTTAAGGCCCTTCATGCTGGCCTTGACAAAGGCCCTAACGTTGGCGGGGTGCTCCTGCATATATCTGTTGTTAACTATGACGCCGTTGCTGTACATCCGGATGCCATAATCAGAAAACTTCATGAGATTTATTTCCACCCGGTCTTCCGGCTTTAGGCCCATTAAGAAAGGAGAGCCCAGCTCCAGGATGTACCCACCCAGAGAGTCGACCTTTCCCGTCACCAAGGCAGGTATTTTCGTGGCGAAAGACAAGGGAACGACCTTTACTTTGCCCAGGTCAACGCGGTTCAGTCGGGCGAAGACCTTAAATACAAACATAGTCGATTCCCAGGGTGCCATGGCGATGGAATGACCTTCCAGATCTTTGGGCTTTCTGATCCCTGTCCTCTTGAGCAAAGCCACCACCATAGGGGTATCTTGAAACAGACTCGCTACCATGGTAACCGGAATGTCCTGAGAGACGCCCTTCGCCATAGTACCGCCATCGGCCAGGCCGAACTCTGCTTTGCCGACTCCCACCATCTTAACGGCATCGAAAGAGCCTTGGCCCGGTTCGATCTCCACCCGGAGACCTGCCTGACGATAAAATCCTTTCTCTAGCGCGGCAAAGACCGGTGCGTGATTTCCCTCCACCATCCAATCCAGGTGCAGCCTCACCTTATTCTGGGCTCCGGCATGACCGCCCAAGGTGAGAACCAGTAACACCGCCCAGGCCATACTTAGAAACTTCGCCGTTTTTCTCCTCCTTAGTAGGTGATGGAAGATTTGTTAAAGACTAAATCCCATCGTGGACTTTATTCCCAAAACATAGTCGTTGAACTGGCCAGTGCCCTTGACCTTCAGCGTGCGGGGCCGGGATAACTCGATCTCGACCGCACGAATCACCCGGCCGGGCCGGGGGGTCATTACAATCACTTCATCGGAAAGAAAGACCGCCTCCTCGATACTGTGGGTGATGAAAAGCACAGTCTTCTCCGTCTTTTCCCAGATGCTCAGGAGTTCCAGTCCCATCTGCTCCCGGGTTAAGGCATCCAGCGCGCCGAAGGGTTCGTCCATCATTAACAGTTCCGGGTCGTGTATCAGGGCCCGACATATAGAGGCTCGCTGCTGCATTCCTCCGGAAAGCTCCCGGGGATAGCTGTGCTCGAAGCCTTTCAGGCCCACCAGTTTGAGTAACTCTAAGGCCCGGGCTCGGTAGCGAACTATATCAAGACGCAGTACTTCTATCGGAAGCAGCACGTTATTCAAAACGGAGCGCCAAGGAGGCAGCACCGGTGATTGGAATACGATGCCTATGTCTCGCTGAGGGCCCTCCACTGACCTTCCTCCGATGAGCACCTGGCCGCCGCTTCTGGGCACCACACCGGAAAGTATTTTGATCAGCGTACTCTTGCCGCAGCCACTGGGGCCTACAATGGAGACGAAGGCCCCCTTAGGAACCGAAAAGCTGACCTCCTCTAAGGCCTTAACTTTCCCCTTTTTGACTTTGTAAGTCTTACTTAAATCGTTTACTTTGATGTGCATAGCACGGATCTTACATGGTTCCTATCAATTATTCCTCGGGCGGCTTCCAGGGGATACATATCTTCTCCAGTACCCTGACCAGAGAAAAGAGCACAATTCCCAGCAGGGACAGGACGATCACGGCAGCAAAAAGCAGGTTAGTTTCCAGATTGGCACTGCCCACCAGTATCAGGTATCCCAGTCCTTCGCTGGCCCCGACGAACTCACCCACAATGGCGCCTACTACGGCCAGGGTCACCGATATCTTCATGCCATTGAATATATAGGGCATAGCATTGGGCAGACGAATCTTGGTGAATATCTGCCAGGGCGTGGCGCCCAGGGCCCGGATGAGATGAAGCATATCCTCCTCCACCGATTTGAGGCCGGCGGCCGTATCGATGACCATAGGGAAAAAACAAATTAGAAACACAATCACTATCTTGGGCGGTGCGCCATAGCCCAACCATATTATCAACAAAGGCGCAATAGCTATCTTGGGAATAACCTGGGTAAAGATCACCAAAGGGTAAATAGTTTCCTCCAGCACCTTGGAGTAAACGATAGAGATAGCCAGGCCCACGCCGACTCCCACGCCTATAAGAAAACCCAGTAAGATCTCGTACAAGGTTACCAATGAGTGGCGGGCCAGGGTAGCAGGCACATTGAATATCTCTCCCAGTATTTGGGATGGGGTTGGCAGAACGAACCGGGGTATTTCCAATACCGGCACCAGGACCTCCCACAACCCTAT
>JAZFTZ010000211.1:0-2851 GCA_036446955.1 Thermodesulfobacteriota bacterium | reverse complement strand
AACCTGTCATTGCCTAAAGCCATAACGTCCACCAAAGGCTGGGGATTGGAAGTGATGATGTAAATCTACCAGGGACTTAGAAGTCCGTCAAGGGAAAAAGGGGGGCGGGCTCGAAGGCCAATTTCACCTGGAAATCTTGCCAAGCCTCTGATCCTGGGCTGCTAGTGGGGGCCTTTTGACCCCTCCGGCGAGCGATTTGGGTTTGAAATCTGGCCCTTTTGCACCTTCTGTGGTTTGAGCGACTACATCTTGAACTCGTTAGCTGGCGAAAACCTATTTTTTAGGAAGCTGGTAGAAGATTTCTATTGGTAATCATTGCACTGATCCCCCGAAACAAGGGTAGCGCCAGGTTCCCCGAGGCTGCCTCTTAGAGGGACCATCACCTAGACCGATTTCAGGGGGGGCAGGTCATTGGATAGTCAAAAGCCGCCGCTCCCACCTGGCTACGGGGAATGGGCATATAACTAAATATCGGGCCTAAGAAAAAAGTGTAATTCTCCCCCAAATTGGCCCGGGCTGACATTTTTTGTCACCTAGGTTTAGCTGTCTCTTGGAGCGGATCCACAGATAATCTTGCTTTATAGGGCCTTAGCCGATTGGAGATCCCCGGGGGAATTTGTGGCATATATATTGCTCTTCCCCTTATTAGCGGTTCGGTAAGTAAGGAGGGCAGTTTTGAGATTTGAGCAGCCCCCTGAGATAAACACCAGGTTGTCACTTCGGGAGAGATGCGGGGCACAAAGAATCGAGGAGGGCAAGACAATGAGTTGGCCATCACCAATAGGGAATCAGGAGCTTCGAGATATAATTCTTACTAGTTGGTTCCCCCTGACCAGGAGGGAGCAACAGGTCATAAGCTTGGTCAGGCGCGGTTTGGGCAACAAGGAAATAGCCGGGATGTTAGAGGTGAAGGAATGGACGGTAAGAAAGCACTTGAAAAACAGCCTTCTGAAGATGGTGTGAAGAATCCGACTGAACTCATTCGCCAGTTATGTGAGTCGGGGAGAGGCCACCAGTCAAACCCCATGCGAGGGCAGGAAGTCTTTATGATGGAGCCTGAGAAGGACGCCATCATGATTACTTGCTGGCGGAGATGGCTTGATAGAAGGCAGCAATCTGAGCCAGAGCCAAAAGAGAAAAGAGGAGAAGGACTCCGCACACAAAGCCTGTCTCCGGAGGAGCTGGCCTACCTAGGTGAGCGCCTGGAAAAGATGCAGCGGCACCTGGCTTTGCGAGGAGTAGAATTGCAATTCGCGGACTTATGTCCAATTGACTTTAAAGTTAGTTAGGAGGCGAGACGTCTGTGCCGAAGGTCTTAATAACCGATCGAGAGTTTTTTGACTTCATTTTAGACATCGAAGTCTTCCGTGTGCTTCGTTACGGTTATCGCTTAACATTGTTGGCTGTTACTCATGACGCCGTCCCCAGGCAGCTTCAATCGGAACTTTCCTCCAGACTGGGCGAACTTGTGTTAAGAGAGGCCCGTTCCACGGATATCGTGGCCCAGGGTGAGGGTGGTGTTTTTTATATCACCCTTCCTTTTGCTGGACTGGCTGAGGCCAAGAAGGCCGCCGAAAGGCTTTTGGCCTGGAGCCGGGAGCGCGCCTTTATTGTCAAAGATACCAGGGTTCAAACCACCCTGAGCGTGGGTTGTGCTCGCTTTCCTATCGATGCCAGCGATTCGCGCGGGCTCTTGCAGAGGGCGGTGGATATGCTGAACAAGGCCCGGCGACAGGGTGGCAATCATGTTTGTTGGCCCGAGAATTAATAAGCGATGGCGGTTGCTTAAATTGGATGCTAAAGGCTTCGTCGAAGAGTTTCTAAGAGGGAAGGTGGACGTTGCCAGGCACAAAACCAACCAATAGCATAGTGTCTAATTATGGTTAGTGCACAATGGTGCACAGCGAAAGAGGCGTAGGTTAGCCTTCTTCACTTTGTGCATGTAATCTAGCCGTTGGGGATCTTATGTGGTCCCAATTAGTACAACTTGAAGACGGCGACTGGCTCCATCTCACCGACCACCAGTCCAACTGCTATCCTTGTCGATGTAATAACTAAAGCCTTGGCCATCGCCACCCACGCTACCTCCATAAGGGGAGTGATAGCTCCAGTTGCCGCCTCTAGAACGCTTCCTGGCCAGTGCCCGCAAGTTTAGCAGGGCAGGGCCGCCTTCATTTCCGGTGTAACCCTGGGCATCGAGCCAGTAGCGACCGGGTCTAAGCCGGCCCAGAAGCTGTTGCAGGTAAAGGAACTCCTGCAAGGGCAGCCTGCGGCCGTTGACAAATACCCCCGTGTTACCCTTCGATGCATTAGCGCGAAGCGGCCCCCCGAGATTTAGACCGGGGTGGATCAGCCCCGCTGCCGGGCGTCCCTCTACACCCCAAAGGCCGGAAACGGGATCATACCAGTAGCGTCCTGGGGGAACCTGACCATAGGCCTGTTGTAGGGCAAGCGCCTTCTGGTCAGACAGACGGGTGCCGTTGATATAGATGGCGCGCATACCTGCGTCTGCCGTGGCGTTTAAGCCCAGTAGCCCTATGATGCAATATACAGAGAGGATCGCGGCAAAGATATAGTTTTTCATGGTGTATCTCCTAATTGCATCCCCGAAATGGGGCTTAGGTTTCCTAGTTCAAATTTACAAATCATTCAGAAGTAGGTCAATAGAAAAATGGCCCTTTCGTCCTTTGTCTTTAAGAACGATTTCACCTGAAAATAGGTTACGGCGACGATGCAAATAGCTTAGGCTGGAAATTCCTAGTTTAACTGGAACCAGGGCGAAACCAACTATTGCTCCGGCTGATGATTTACGACTGGAATCCGGCCCCTAAGCCCTTGCCTCCTTTGATTT
>JAZFTZ010000210.1:0-7745 GCA_036446955.1 Thermodesulfobacteriota bacterium | reverse complement strand
TTGCGCGGACTGCATAAAGGTCTGTCCCACCGATGCAATCTTCACTAAGCGAATTGGATTGGCCCTGTTCATAGGCGGTAAGTTCGGCCGCCATCCTCGTTGGGCTACCCGGGTAGCTGACTTTTTAACCGAGGAAGAGGTGTTCCAGATAGTGGAACGCGTCTGTAAATGGTGGAAGGAAAACGGCAAAAGAGGGGAACGCCTGGGACAGACTATGGATAGACTAGGACTGGAGAAATTCAAGCAAGGGGCCCTCTCCGGCGGGTCCTGGGAAGATAGATTGGTTATCTGAGTGGTCAAGATAGAGATAGGCAAGCCTGACATAGTGCTGGATACAGTGGGGAAAGTCTGCCCTCAGCCGCTGATCGCTGTCTCTTTGAAGATTAAGCAACTCCTTGACGGGCAGATAATGGAGATCTTGGCTGATGACCCGGCTGTTTTAAGAGATATTCCCGCCTGGTGCAAAAACTCTGGCAACAGGTTTCTGAAACTAACCCGGGAAGAGGATATATTCAGGTTTTATGTCCAGAAGGTAGACGGCCACCACTAACCTACAACTCACCTCTGCTTAATTAACCACAGTAAAGGAATGGCGGCTAGGGGTAACAGCGCCAGGAAGAGCATATTTAGCTCCAGGCCGTAGGTATCGGAGAATATGCCCGAGATGTACGCCCCGATGCCTCCCACGCCGAAACCCAGTCCCAGGGTCATGCCCGAAGCCAGCCCGGTTCTACTCGGTATAAGTTCCTGGGCCAGAGTGAGGGCTACCGTGAAGGGCGCATAGATGGCGGCTCCGGCAACCGCCAGAAAAACGGGCGCGGCCGGGCCGGTTGGGTTCTGAAGAAAAAGAAGCGCCATCGGAGAGAATACAAACAGGCTGATAAGAATAATTCTTTTCCTCCCGCAGATATCAGACAGGTAACCTCCTAACAACGCACCAAACGCCCCGGAAAACAAAAAGAGAGACAATAGCTTTCCTGCCAACGCCAGTTCTAAGCCTCGGCTTTGCAGGAACAGGGGAAGAAATACGACAAACCCCGAATTCACCCAGGAGCGGACTATTACTATCATGCAGACGCCGGTGAAACCCCAAAAAATAAAAGACCCTTGTTTTCCCTCTTTTCCTTCGCTGATAACCCGCCTGTGGCTGGCCGCGTACTGGGGAAGGTACCGCCACAGCCCAGGAAGCAAAATGAAAGCAGGCAAGAACAAGAGCAGGGAGTAAGTCAGGCCATAATTGAGGAATAGGAAGGCGGCCACCAAGGGGCCAAGCGCGAAACCTACATTGCCGCCGAACATAAATGTGGCATTGGCCAGACCTTTCTTCTTCCTGACTGAATCAGCCAAGGCCTTGAGTGCCCGGGGATGATAAGCGGCTGTACCGAAACCGGCAAAAAAAACTAACAGCAACAAACCGGTGTAGCTAGACACGTACCCCACCAGCGAGATGGTGAGGCCGGACCATAGCACCCCTAACGGTATAAACCAGTTCGTTTGCCAACGGTCAGACATAATGCCGAAAACGGGTTGAATAACCGAGGATGTCAACTGAAAAACAGTAGCTACCAGGCCCACCTGGGCAAAGGAAAGGCTGAACTTCTCCTTGAAGATGGGCAAGGCTATGGGGAATATATGGGTCAGGGCATCAACATAGGTATGTGACACGGCTATGAGGGCAACAGCCAGTAAGGAAAGCTTGAACACCCTGGGCTGGCTGAGAGCTTGTTCGCTAGAGGAGATCTGCATTACACCCCTTATCTTAAAAGACCGGTCAGGCAAATTTAGCATCGAACCAGAACAAAAGGCAAATAAAAAGCCTGGCTCAATTCCCCGGGGGACGGGGCCGCGGGAACCTCCTCAATTTACCCATTGATAGGCAGGGCTTAACCGATTAAAATATCTTTGTCCAATTACATCCAGCATTTGCTAAAATGACAAAACCTTCCCCGGCCCTGCTTAGGGCCAGGCAAAAAGCCGGTTTAGAAGGGAGGAATGGTGTGGAATCATATCGCTTCATGGGAAAGAGCTTTCCCTGGTACGACGCTCGGGAGAAGGCCCTGGGCAAGGCCATTTACGCGGCTGATATAAAGCTGCCGGGTATGCTATATGGCAAGCTGTTGCGAAGCCCCCTGCCTCATGCCCGAATAGTCAATCTGGACATAAGCCGGGCCACCAGGCTTCTGGGCCGAGATGCAATAATAACGGCGGCGGAGCTCCCCAATATCAGGTTCGGCAATTTCAGCAACCTGGTTAAGGACCGCACCCTTTTAGCCCGAGATAAGGTCAGACACGTGGGCGAGCCCGTCGCGGCAGTGGCCGCGGCTGATGAGAGCCTGGCTGCCGAGGCGCTTGAGTTGATCAAGGTAGAGTATGAGGAGTTGCCGGCCATTTTCGATGCCCAGGAAGCAATGAAGCCGGAGGCCCGGCTAATTCACGAGCGGATCGACTCTTACCAGGCCGCGCCAGGTATAATCAAATACGGCAACGTTTGCTCTTTCAGCCGGGTCAAGGGCGGGGACCTGGATAATGGCTGGAAAAAGAGCGAGCGAATCTTTCAGGATACCTTTCACACCCAGATGATTCATCAGGGTTATATTGAGCTGGTAGCTGCAGTGGCAAGCCCGGATATATCGGGCCGAACCACCCTCTTCTCTCCCATCCAGACCCCATCTAGTCATTACGCTCACCTTTGTCAAATCCTGGATCTCCCTCCGGAGAAGCTTCGTTTTGTGCCCACCAAGATAGGAGGCAGCTTCGGCGGTAAGAGCACCATGGATATCGACCCCTTCGCTGTCCTGCTCGCGCAAAGGACGTCAAAACCGGTGAAGATAGTCATCGGCAGAGAGGAAGAATTCATTAGCACCGGGTCGCGCCACCCGTGCACGATAACATTGAAAACGGGAGTGATGAAAGACGGAACGCTTACGGCCAGAGAGGCGCGCTTGATATTCGATACCGGCGCCTATGCCGACTTCGGGCCCGGGGTCGCGTCGGAAGCAAGCCAACAGGTGCACGGCCCATATCGCATCCCTCATTATAAATTGGACGGCTACGCGGTATACACCAACAAACCCGGTGCCGGCTGCTGCCGGGCTCATGGCGCGCCTCAGCCCACCTTTGCCTCTGAGTCGCAAATGAACATTATTGCCGCTGAATTGGGAATCGACCCGCTGGAATTAAGGTTGAAAAACGCATTGACAGACGGCTGCCGCGATGTTATTGGCCGTCCCCAGAACAATCTGAGGCTGGTGGATATGTTGGCCGCGGCCAAACGGTGGGTTAACGAAAAACAGCAGAAACCAAGGCCAAATCGAGGTATCGGCCTGGCCTGTGGCACCTGGCACACCGGCGGAAGAGCTTCCAGCGCCACCATTAAATTGAACGCCGATGGCAGCGTCCGCCTGTTGGTGGGAACCGTAGACGTTAGCGGTTCTCACGTGGTGCTGGCCCAAATTCTGGCTGAGGAGCTGGGAATATCTCCTGAAGACGTCGTCATTCCCGACATGGATACCGACTTCAGCCCGTACGACGCGGGAAGCTCGGGCAGCCGGGTCATCTGCAACTTGGGAAATGCCGTCAAGGCTGCCGCCAGCCAGGCTCGGGCCCGCCTGTTTGATCTGGCCGCCGACAAATTGGAGGCCAACCCCGCCGATCTGGTAACTGGCGACGGCTGTGTGCAGGTGAAGGGCTCTCCGGAGAAAAGGGTCTCTATCTCCGAGCTGGCCGCTGCCAGCTATAAGCACCCAGACGGCCCTATCCTGGTTAGTGGCTCCGCTTGCGTTAGCTCACCCAAGCATGACCCTGATAAAACCGAGGGTCTTGTCTTTGTCAGCTACAATGATATGGCTTTTGTGATTCACGCGCTGGAGCTTGAGGTTGATGATAAGACCGGCGCCATAAAAATAGTCGATTTCGCCGCTTTCCACGACATCGGCACCGCGCTCAACCCCCTGGGTGTCGAGGGTCAAGCCCAAGGGGGCGCAATTCAAGCCTTGGGATTCGCACTGGATGAAGAGATCATCTTCAGCCAGGGCAAACCGCTGAATGCCAGCTTCAAGGATTACCGCATTCCCAAAGCGGTGGAATCTCCCCGAGTGGCCACCTTTCTTATCGAGGACAATGCCGGTGACGGCCCATATGGTGCCAAGGGTTTGGGCGAACTGCCGGCGATACCCACCGCACCGGCGGTTGCCAATGCGCTCTATGATGCTTTGAAAGTGAGGATAAAAGACCTGCCCCTTAGGGCAGAGAAAATCCTAACCGCTCTCAACCGGAGCAAGCTTCCCACCCATCCTTAGCGGCACAAAGCTTAAGGGCAATCTCCCTCCTCTCAGCAATCGAGCTGGCAATGGCTAAGGTTAACTGAGTATAGTCTGAGGCCAACCCTTTACAAAGGGTTCCCCCTCAGAAAACCCAGCCCGGGCCACTAAATCGTTATTAGCCACTAGGGGACTATCCAGGTCACTCTGGCTCGGGCGTTGAATATCGCCTGCTGAGGATCATCCTCTGACTCACCAACTGGTACGGCCAGGACATATGCCCTTTTGCCTGGCTCCAGACTGCCCAGGCTGGCGGCAAAGCCCAGCGCCCGGGCTCCATTTATGGTGGCCATCTCAAGGATGGTCGCTTCGGAAAGGAAGGGGTGATACCGCTTAATCGCCCTCATCTCATTAACCAGGTCCAAATCCATATTGCTGGCCAGGCTGTCTGTGCCCAAACACAGGTTAACGCCCGCTTCCAACAGGAGTTTAACCGGCGGCTGGCCCACGCCGGTAAAGGCGTTGCTGCGCACACATAGACAGACCGGTACATTACCTTTGGCAAGGATCTTCACGTCCCTGGCAGTGGCCTGGGTCAGGTGTACCGCCAGCGTCCTCTCATCCAGGAAACCCAGGTCAGCTAAGTATTCCACCGGGCTTACGCCAGGCACCTTCCAGTTCTTATCCCAGAGACCAGCTAAAGAGAGCAATCTCTTCAGCGGGCCGGTGCCTTTAAGACAGAACTCTATCTCCTCGGGTGATTCGGCCAGATGGACCGAGGTGACCAGGTCCCTCTCCCGGCAATAAACCTTCACCTTGTGAAACAGTTCAGCGCTGACAGAATAAGGCGCGTGAGGGCTCAAGCTGTGGACCAGCTGGTTTGAGGACTTCAGGCTCGCCAGTTGGGCAATCCGGCGGCGGAATACCTCCTCGGCTTTATTCTCTTTGAGCCCTATAACTTCATGAAATATTATGCCGCTAACGTTCTGCTCAGCCATATAACCGCCGGTATCAATCAAGTTGGCCACGTCCGCGGCTAAAGCTGTGCCCGCCTTCTCTAATTCACCCACCGCGGCTTCAGCGGCCGATTGAACCCTCTTCTGGCTAAGAAGCAACCTTTTCCAGGCAACCTTTTTCAGCCACTGGCAAAAAGACTCGCTCTTTTCGCATTTCCCCTTTAAAGCAGAAAACTCCAGGTGGGTGTGCGCGTTCACCAATCCCGGAAACAGAACCCTTTGCCCATGGTCAACAACGCGCGCCTTACTGCTGCCAGCTAGCTCCTCTTTAGTACCCACGGCCTTGATGATGCCCTGCTCCACCAGTAAAGCGCCATACCCAATCGGAGGCCGAGCTACCGGCACGACCCAGCGGGCAGTGTGTAAAATGGGTGTCGAACCAGCCATAATTTCAAGATATTAGAATTTCCTAGGATACGCAATATCAGTTAATTATTTAGTTAATGACTTATAGGGGGAAACCCTTTGAAAAGGGTTCTCCCCCTATATAGCCCTTTCCCAAACTTTTTGGGTTAAATTTTGCCTGCGGCAAAATTATGTAGCAGAGTTCTCCCATTGACATTGATCGACGGAAGGGATTCTTTACGTCTATTGCAAGCTTATGATCTTTATGATTAGGCGGTTAAGCTGTCGAAGGATAATTAGCAAGTAGCGGGGGCCTCTTGCCCCGCCGCTACCCCGCTAAGCCCGAGCTAGCCTGTCTGTATTGGCGCGGTCGCGCCAATACAGACATAACTCAAAGTTTAGGAAGGGGGTTTGGGGGAGAACCCTTTTTAAAGGGTTTCCCCCAAACATCCACACAATCATGCCCCCAAATTCTTACCCAGTATGGCGCTGGCGGTGCGTTTGCCGGTCAGCATGGTACCCGCCACACCATGGTGCGAGGTGCTGGCGCCGGTAAGGTGGAGGTTCTCAATCTCGGTTATTAGTGGCAGGGAATTTTTCCCGGTCTGCCCTGGGCCCTTGGCCGGGCCATAGATGGCTCCCTCGGTCGCCAATGTATAATATTCGTTGGTTACTGGAGAACCGGTAACCTCCATAACGATATGCTTAGTCAAGTCCGGGATGAGCTTTTCCGCCCTAACTTTTATCCTATTGGCCAACTCTTCTTTAAGCCGGTTGTACTCCTCCCCCCTTCTCAGGAACAGTTCCTCACGCCAGGGGGAAAACGGCCCATAGGGAGCCAAGGTGAAAATCTCCACCACGTGCATTCCCGAAGGAGCGTATTTACTATCCGGGTCCTTTAACGTCGGAATAGTAATGAACAGCGGCGGCTCCGACGGTAACTCTCCGGCCATTAACTGGCGATAATTCTCCTCCAGGTCATAACTGGGATGGAGCCAGTAGTTGCTGGCTGTCAGCCCCATTGACGCCAAGTCCATCTCCACACCCAGGTAGATGATAAAGCTGGAAAGAGACTGTTTCAGATTCGTCACTCTCTGCACCAGCTTCTCAGATAGATGCTCGGCACCGACCAGATGCAAGAAGGTGCTTTTGGCATCCACATCGGAGACGACCAGTCCGGCGGAAAATTCTTGGCCCTTCTCCAACACCACGCCCCGGGCCTTGCCTTTGTCGGTTATTATTCGGGATACCCGGGAGCGACATTTGACCTCTCCACCCTTGCCGGTTATGGTTTCCACCAGCGCGGCCGGGATCACCTGCGTTCCCCCTTTAGGGTAGTAGGCGCCATAGCAATATTGCATGACTATCCTGCTATGGGTGACTACCGAAGCCAATGAGGGGGGCAAGGCATAATTGAAATTTTGGCCGGCCAGCAGCGAAGCTAAGCTAGAGTGGCTAACCGTCTGCTCAAGCAACTGGGCCACGGTTCGCTGCCCCCATTCGGCCAGATAGCCATTAGACCAGTCGGGCATCGGGTCGGCTAATTCCGATTCGACGGCCTGAATTATTTGAAAATATTCATCCAACCCACCGGCCTGCTCGGGGAAGATTTTCTTGAGCCGGTCTCGATAATTATCCGCGCCCTTGGGCACCTCTATAGTCAAGTCAGGAAAGATGAGTCTGTCGTATCCGTCCGGCTCAATTTCCAAGAATTTTACCTTTTGGTCCAACTCAAGCGCCTTCAGGATAAGGTCTACCTCCTGACCCGGACCGCAATAGCCAATATATCTCACGGCTGCATCGAACTCGAACCGGCGCCGGGTGAAGGAGTGGCAATATCCACCGGGGACGTTAGATTGCTCCAGCACCAAGGTCTTAAGACCGTTTCGGGCTAAAAAGGCAGCACAGGTCAGCCCACCTAATCCAGCTCCAACCACAATGGCATCATAATCCATAAGGAAACCTCCATCAGCGTCTTAATTTTTCCAAGGGGACGGGCCCCCTCCCCCTGGACCCTCTATCCCCGTGCTGATTTATCTGGATTGGCGCTACCGCGCCAAACCAGACACAACTCAAAATTTGGGAAGGGGGTTTGGGGGGGAACCCTTTTTAAAGGGTTTCCCCC
>JAZFTZ010000209.1:0-2135 GCA_036446955.1 Thermodesulfobacteriota bacterium | reverse complement strand
GTTAATGGCAATATGGTATACAAAGGGATCCATTCTCGAAATCTCGTCCAGCCAGGGAATATTATAGGTGAAGGAGAAGGTTTGGAAGGGAACTCGATAATAGATGGCAAAGAGATCAAACTCAGATCTCTCTTCCAAATGTGACTGGCAGGGCTTCCAGTCAGGCAGGGGCTGAAAATCTGAAGTGTCAAAGCCAGCTAGGTCGTGCTTATTCTTTAATTCCTCAATCTGTTCCCCGACCCTCTTAAAAAGCTCGAAATAGATGGGACCCCTGGCTTTAACGAAGGGCCTCCAGTAGACTTCCTCAGTCTTCTTGGGCCAGCTGAGGGGGCTATTTTTTTTAAACCACTCCAGACCGTGCTCGGGGCCAAAGGTTGATTTGTACTTACGGTCAACAATCTCATCCCAAGTGTATCTCTCCCTAGGGTTGAGAAGATAAGGCTCCCGGAACTCAAACATAGTATTGAGCACAGCATAAATATCTGGCAATATGCCTAGCCGCTGAGCTATATCCAGCATAACCTCCTGGGCTGGTCTTCGCTCGTACATGGGTGGTACTACAGGCTGTCTAAATTGATAGGTCCAGCAGTCAATAGGCGGATGCGAATTTATATAAGAAGGCCAGAGGTCCTGCCTTTCCAAATAGCAGGCATCAGGCAAAACTATATCGGCCAGCTCCGTGGATTCATCCAGATAGATGCTGCAAGAGACGGTAAAGATATCCTTGAAGGCCCTCTCCACTAAAAGTGGATTGGCCGACGTCATAAGATAATTGCTCCCCACCTGAAAGTGAAATTCCGGCCTATACGGCATATGAAACTTGTCTGGGTTTAATAAAACCAGGGGTACCAGAGGAGAGGTGACACACGACGTGGGGATCAGCTCCTGAAAACGATAGGAATCGGGCATCCTGGGTTCAGCCAAAGGGTAGGGCTTGGTCCGCAAGGGCCAACTTTCTGTTTCCAATAGCCCGTCTGGTCCTGCCTTGGGGCTGAAACAGGGCAGACCTGAGCCAGGCCAGCCCAGCGAACGACAGTTTAATCCCAACATTCCCCCAGGCACGCTGCTAGCCCCCAGGATTTCTCCCAGGATTTCCAAGGCCATCGAAGTGAGGGCGGAATGCTTGTGTCCTTGGGGTCCTTTAAAATAGCTCACCCCCACCGGTCGGTAAGGCAGCTTCTTACCATCAATGACAATAGTACTTCCCACTCGGGCCTGTTGGGCTAGTTCCTTAGCCAACCGGCGGATGGTTGGAGCAGGAACAGTAGTAATGCTTGCCGCCATCTCCGGGCTGTATTTCTTTACATGTTCTTTTATTAGAGAGAAAGCGGGACGGGCAAGGGTTCCCTGAACATCATACTGTCCTTCCAAAGCGTAGTCTCTTGTTTCGGGGTCATCGTAAACCCTGGCTTCCTTATCTAGAGGATCCCAGATTAGGGGCTTGCCCGTCTCCTTATCCCTCACATAGTAACCATCAGGTCCGATAAGATAGGGACCGTTGGTATGATGCTTTATGCTCTCGGCATCATATATTCCTAGTTCATTCAAGAGAACGTTAATCATGGCCAGGGCAAGGGCCCCATCGGTTCCCGGCCGGATAGGAACCCACTCATCGGCATTCTCCGCGGCCATCCCCATCCAGGGGTCGATTACCACATGTCTCATTCCCCTGCTCCTGGCATCGGCCATCCGCTGAGCCATAGCAGTTACCCCATAAAAGGCACCAAAACCGGCTGGGGTGCCGAAATTAAGGAAGTAATTCATGTAGTCGGTATCCGGCTGCTTGGCCCAGGCCGCATGCATCAATCCACTAACCAAATGTTCCCCGTTACCGCAATGGGGACCAGCTCCGGACATCCACAAGTTGGGAGAGCCGAAGGCGGACCCAAAAGCTATGCCTATGCGTGAGGCATCATAAGGAACCACAGAGGTAGTGACCAAAAGCTTCCGGGGGTCCTCCTTTCTAATTTTCTCCAGTCTTTCCACGATGATATTTAAGGCCTCTTCCCAGCTTATTTCCTTCCAGCCGGGGTCTATACCAATCCCCTTTTCCGGGTTGGTCCTTTTCAAAGGGACATTCACCCGGTTGGGGTCGTAAAGCAGCATAATTCCCGAAAGGCCCCGGGGGCAGAGGC
>JAZFTZ010000208.1:0-5457 GCA_036446955.1 Thermodesulfobacteriota bacterium | reverse complement strand
TGGCATCCACCTTGGTTCGCTTGGCGATCTCCAGCGCTTCCCGACCGCTGTAGGCCTCAATGCAGTAGAAGCCTTCCTTTTCCAAATAGCCCTTCAGCTCCCTCACCGCGGTGGGATCGTCGTCACAGATAAGGACGGTCTTTCCTTCTATCTTGGTTTCTTGCCTATGGCGGACCCGCTCTTGGAACTCTTCCAGACGAGCCAGCAAGCTGGCCTCACCTTCCTCGGCCCTTACCTTCCCCAAGCGTTCCAATTTGGGCAGGGTGAAATTAAAGCTGCTGCCCTCGCCCTCGGTGCTCTCGGCCCAGATCTTTCCGCCGTGTTCGCTCACTATGGCGTAACATATAGAGAGGCCCAATCCGGTTCCTCCCTTTTGTCGGATAGTGGACTGGTCCACCTGGTGAAACTTGTCAAAGATCTTTTCCAGCTGACCTTCAGGTATCCCTATCCCGGTGTCAGCCACACTTATGTTGACGGACTCGGACTCGTCTGTAACCTCCAGGGTGACGACCCCCCCAGCCGGAGTAAACTTTATCGCGTTGGAGAGCAGATTGGTTATCACCTGCTCGATCCTGTCCCGGTCAGCCAGGACCAAGGGAATTTGCTCGGGCAACTGGCATTTAAGCTTTACCTGACATTCGTTGGCATAGCCCTTGATCCTTTCCAGGGCCTTCTTAACCAATGTGTCCACGGCCAACGATTCCTTGTTCATTTGAATCTTGCCCGATTCTATCTTGGACACATCCAACATCTCATTGATCAGCCTAATCAGCCGGTCGGTATTATTCTGGGCGATGGTTAAAAGCTCGGCCACCTCGTCGTTCACCTCACCGGCCACCCCTCCCAAGATCAGGCCGATGGAGCCTTTGATGGAGGTCAACGGAGTGCGTAGTTCGTGGGAGACGGTGGAGACGAACTCGGTTTTCATGTTCTCGATCTCTCTCAGCTCGGTCACATCTCGAAAGACGGCTACGCATCCCGAAACCTTCCCCTTTTTATCTAGTATGGGTGTGCAGGCAACGCTCAGGGGAAGCCGCTCGCCGGTGGAGGTGATGAGATTGAAGTTGTGGTCTAGTTGTACCTCCCCACCGGTTAAGGACATCAGCAAGGGATTTCGCTCTTTGGAGCCGGGGTAACAGAAGACCTCCTCGATCCCCTTTCCTATCGCCTCCTTTTCGGAAAGACGAGTTATCTTGGTGGCGGCGTCATTGATGAGGATCACCTCCCCGCGGGCGTTGACCGCAATTATCCCGTCGGCCATGTTTCTGACCAGCACGTCGGCCAGCGCCTTACACTGGCTCAGATCTTCTGCTTTCGCACTCAACATATCCATCACTCTCCAACATCCTTGTTCACCCGGGCCAGGATCTCTTCAATCTGGTCCGGCAGTTGCAACGGGTCAAAGGGTTTCAGCAGGTAGTCCACCGCGCCCATCGATATTCCCTTTTCAATCTCTTTTTGTTGAGTTTTGGCGGCCAAAAATATCACCGGAATATCCTTGGTTTGCGGATCCTCCTTTAACCTCTTGCAGGTTTCATAGCCATCCATCACCGGCATCAAGGCATCCAGGAGGATAAAATCGAATTTCCTCTTCTTGGCCTCTTCCAGGCCGACCGCGCCGTTCTCCGCGGTTACGACCTGATAACAACCCCGGCAATTCAAGGAAATAGACAATAACTTTCGAATATCTGGTTCATCCTCTATACACAGCACCAGGCGAATCCGACCAATCGTTTTTTTTCTTTTATCGTCCAAACCAGGCTGACCTCCCGCGGCCGGTAGCGGTATCATCATTTACCACCATCCGATCCTCCTTTTAGATATTACTGGCCGGGCCATCATCAAATCCATGGTCTACTTTCTTGCTGATGCGCTGATCCAGAGCTCCGCTAAAGGCCTCCACCATCTCCTCGCTCATATCTTTGAAAGCCGCCAACTCCACCGGTGAAAGGAGGAACCCGGCTCGGCTAGTAGCCGCGGCCGGGTCCTCAAGCAAGTCCCGGCGAAACTTAAGGTCAGAAAGAGCCCGGCCGATGACAGCATCAATCACCCAGGCCCGAATCCAGCCACTTTTGCGGGCTTCCAACTCTCGTCTCAAATCCTCCCCCAGCCTATTCTTGAAGCTTTGGCCAGGCGCTGGGGTAGTCAGGCCCTGGCGAATCAAATCCTCCAACTTCTCTTCTAAGCGGCGACTGGACAAGGTCATCTCTCCTTTTCCCCCTTATGACATTAGTCGCTCCCTCGGGCTTAAAGCGTCGGCCCAGGTCAAATTTCCCCCCACTCTTTCCTAAAGGCGTCCAGTGCTCGCCGATACAATGATTTGGCCGCCTCCAAAGAATAATCCATAGAATCGGCAACTTCCTTAAAGGACATCCCTTCAGCCAGCCGTTCCAATATTACCTCCCGGTAATGTTTGGGAAGCCGGTGCAGGATCTCCTTAACCATAACCTCTTTTTCCCTAGCTGGCTGGTGGTGGCGCTGCCCTTGCTCGCCATACCCCCAGTTCACCTCCTTGCGAGAGTATTTGCGGCGGTAATAATCGGCCACTTTCTTATTGATCAACGAGTTCACCCAGGTGGAAAAGGAACAGGCCGCTCGGAAAGTGGTTAGCGAACGCACCAAGGCCAGAAAGACCTCCTGAGTTACATCCTCCACATCCTGACGCGGCACTTGCCCACCGATTCTGAAATAGACCTTCTCCATATATCTTTCATACAAGGTATTTAGGGCAGTCTCATCGCCTTCCTTGACTCTGGCCACCAGAGCCTCATCACTAGGCAGTTTCGGCTTCAGGATCTGCCCCATTTAATCCCGCTCATCAAAAAAGGAGGGGGAATTCCCCCCGCCCTTATCAATCCGCTTCCAAGAGGTCAACCGGGTCCTCTGACGGTTTACACAGGCCACAATAAAGGGTATCAGCTACGGCGATAGCTTTAATCTTCTTTTGGCTCAGGAAAGTGGTGAGGATATAAGGTAAGCTTTGGACATGATCCCGGCACAGGCCACGACCGCAGAACCGGCAAACCCCCTGGGCTGGCCGCTCACAATGCCAGCAATTCACCGTTTTTACCCTTGGTCACCTCGCCAGATACTCCCCGGATTCCACCCTCGAGCGGCTTATTGCGGCTGGGCAAAAAAGAGACATCCTTCGGCCACATAACCATTTTAAACTCCATAGCTGCGGCGCAGAAGTCTAACCACCCGAGCCTTCAAATCCTCCACCTCGAAAGGCTTGGTCACGTAATCATCCGTGCCTATGGTAAAGGCCTTGGTCCGGCTCTCCGTTTCCCCCCGGGCAGTTAGCATCATTATCGGTATGAACGCGGTGGACATATCTTCTCGCAGCGTCTTGCAAACCTCAAAGCCATCCATCCCAGGCATCATAATATCCAGAATAATAACGTCGGGGAGCTCCTTTCGAGCCAGTTGTAAGGCCTCCGGCCCGCTGGCAGCGGTAATGATATCAGGATTCAATGGCAGATCCCTTAATGCCAGAGAAACGATCTTTCGGATGGGCTCCTCATCATCAACAATCAGTATCTTGGGTATTTTTCGCTCAACCTTTTCTTCTTTCGCGGAGGCATTGATTTCACCGGCCATTTTATTATCCTGTTTTAAGGCTAAGGATGCTTGGCAATAGGGACAACTGTGCCACTCCGCCTTTACTTGTTGCCCGCAACTAGGGCAGGAGCTAGCAAGAGAGTGGGAGCAGTTAGGGCAAGTGGCGAGGTCACTTTGAACCCGGGCTTTACATTGGGGGCAGATGATTTCGGCCCTTTCTTCCAATTGAATAACTCGTAGTACCTCTTCAGGGCTGGTTTGACCGAGTTTCAATTTCTCTTCGGCGCCTTCCCTCAAGCTGGTCATCCCGGCTCTTACGGCTGCCTCCCTAATGACCGCTTCCGACGCATTCTGGGCAATGAGTTCTCTCATCTGAGGGGTTACCCTCATTACCTCGAAGATGCCCGCCCTTCCCGAATAACCAGTCATGTTACAGCTGGCGCAGCCTTTTCCTCGATAGAACTTTATCGAGTTATCGGTGAGCCCCAAGATCTCCAAGGTTTGAGGGGCGGGCTGATAGGGCTCCTGACATTTAGTACAGTTGAGCCGGATCAGGCGTTGGGCTACGATCCCGGTGAGAGATGATCCCACCAGATAGGGTTCGACACCCAGGTCAACCAGGCGCATTATCGAAGACGCGGCGTCGTTGGTATGAATGGTGCTGAAGACCAGGTGGCCGGTTAAAGATGCCTGGATAGCTATTTCGGCCGTCTCCAAATCCCTGATTTCCCCCACCAGAATTACATTGGGGTCTTGCCTAAGGATAGAGCGTAACGCGGTGGCGAAGGTAAGCCCGGCCTTTTCATTAACCTGGATCTGGTTTATGCCGTTAATCTCATACTCAATGGGGTTCTCAATGGTAATTATATTGATCTCTGGCGATTTAATCCGCTCCAAGATGGAATAAAGGGAAGTGGTCTTGCCGCTGCCCGTGGGCCCGGTAACCAAAACTATTCCCTGGGGCTTTTCGATAAATGATCTCAGCAGCTTCAGCGATGCCTCGGACATTCCCAGCTGCTCCAAACTCAAAAGCTTCTGAGACTTGTCCAGCAGACGCATGACCACCTTCTCGCCATAATAGGTAGGAATGGTAGAAACCCGGATATCTATCGCCCGGTTGCTAAGCCAAACGGTCAAGCGGCCGTCCTGGGGCAGCCGTCGCTCGGTGATGTCTAGCCCAGCCAATATCTTGATCCTGGCCACCACCTCGTTCTGGACCCACTTGGGTATTCGCATGACTTCTTTGAGCACGCCGTCCACCCGGTTTCGCACCAGCACGGCATTAAAGACCGATTCCACGTGAATGTCGCTGGCCTTGCTCTTCACCGCCTCTTGAATCATTATGTTTACCATCTTCACTATGGGGGCCTTCTGGCTCTCTTTGACCAGGTCGACAACATTCTTTTTGTTAAAAGCTTCCCCCTCCTCAGTCCTGACTTTCAGCTCCTCCACCACATTGGCCAGGATGGGCTCCAGCGAGGCGTTGACGTCGTAATGTTGAGATATGGCATCCAGTATATCGGTCTTGGTGGCCACCGCCCTTCTGATGGTACAGCCGGTGAACAGCTCCAGATCCCGGATGGCCAGATAATTCAGCGGATCCATCATGGCCAGGGTAAGTGTTCCCGGTTCCATGTTAACGGGAAAGACGAGGTATTTCCTGGCCACGTTCTCCTTCACCATATCCAAACCGCTCGGCTCCGGTGAAATAGAGGCCAGTTTCAGCAAAGGAATACCAAGATGCTCAGCCAGGGTCTCGGCTATTTGTTCCTCGGACGAGGTGTTAAGGGAGATCAGTGATTCCACCAGGCTGCGCCGATTACGTTGCCAATCCTGCCTGGCCTGGCGCAAGTCATCTGAGGAGACTACACCAGCATCTATCAGCAGCTGCCCAAG
>JAZFTZ010000207.1:0-9767 GCA_036446955.1 Thermodesulfobacteriota bacterium | reverse complement strand
AGCTTCTTGGCTAAAGGCGGCATATTTATGATTCCCATCCTGGCCTGCTCAGTAGCCGCGCTGGCCATTTTCTTGGAACGGCTTTGGAATTTGAGGCGGGGAAAAATCATCCCTCCCGCTTTCATGATGGAACTGGAGGATTTGATACGCAATGAAAAGATTCCCCGTGCCATTGAGCTATGCCGTCGTTCGGGCACGCCCATAGCTAAGGTACTGGTGTCGGCCATTAAGAACTTTGGCCGGAGGAGGGAAGTCCTCAAAGAGCGTATAGAGGAGGTGGGCCGCCGGGAGGCAGCTGTCATGACTCGCTATATGGAGGCGTTGGCCACTATCGCCAATGTGTCTACCCTGATTGGCCTGCTGGGCACCATCGCCGGCATGATCGAGGTATTTTCGGTGATCTCTGAGCAAACGGCCATCAGCCCGACCTCCATGGCCCACGGCATATCGGTAGCCTTATATACCACCGTTTTCGGATTATCGGTGGCTATACCTACCCTGGTTGGTCACCGCTATCTCTCCGGCCGGGCTGATGGCCTCATCCTCCAGATGGAGGAGACTTCCATAGAGATGATGGAACTGCTCAAGGAAAAGGAAGCGGAGCTGGGGTAAAATGCGGTTCAAGACAGCGGGCAAAAAAAGCATTGGTATGGACATAACTCCTCTGGTTGATACCGTGTTCAATCTGCTTATCTTCTTTGCTCTGTCGTTAAACTTCGTCACCTCCCCCGGTATCCAGGTGAAGCTACCAAAATCGTCGGCGGAGCAGTTCCCTACTAAGCGGACAGAGATAATTGTAGCTATCACCAGGGATGGGACCGTATTTGCCGATCAGAAGCGTATCAGTCTGGCCAAGTTGTATGACAAGCTGAATAGCTTGCCCCAGGGGAGTAAAGACAAGGGACTGGTCATCATTCAGGCCGATGAAAAGACCGCCCACGGCAGGGTGGTGGAAGTCATGGATGTGGTGAAACGGGCGGGATGGGCCAGACTGGCCATTGCCACCAGGCCCGAGGAAAGGGTTAGACGCGACTGATGCTTAACAGCGGGCTTTTTTTCTTGCCATAATGTTTTGGTCTTTGTTAAAATCAAGCGAATTATTCGGAGGTCGCATCAGGAGGGGTGATGTGGGGGGTATGAGTGGGTAACAGAGAGTTCTTCTTACTCCTCAGATTCGCTGTTCTGGTTTTAATTATTGCTATCTGCATGCCCGGGCTGGCTCAAGAGGGAGAAAGAGATCCAGCCCGGCCCATTAGCCATCTGGTTAAGAAGGGGGAAACTTTATCCGGCATATTGATAAACATGTACGGCTTTAGTGCACGCCAATATCGCCAGGCCATTCCGCTGTTCAAGAAGCTGAATCCCCGGATAAGAGACGTAAACCTTATCTTTTATGGCATCAGGATCATCATACCACGCGGGTCTCAACTAGGTGTCCGGCGATTGAAACCGGTGGTTCGGAGAGAGCCGATGGTTGAGCCCTATGTCCCCTCTGCTTCAGAGCCTTTGGAGGAGCCACTGGCGGTGGAATCACCGCCCTTGCCCCTCAAGACCCCGCTGGGACCGACGCTCCCGACGCTAAGGTTGGAGCAGGTGTCCGAGGTTAACCTCAGAGAGGCGGCCGAAGAGATTCTCCCCAAGTTGGGTTTGGCTCTTAAAACCAGCGGTGATACAACATTGGAGTTAACCCCTTATGGGCGGGTTAGGATTGATAACGGCCGTTTCCCTCTGGTTAAGCTGCCGGGCGGGAAGAACCTTATCCTGGATTATAGTGGTAGTTTCCCCAGCGAGCTCAAGCGCCTGGTGGAATCCAGTTGGCCCGATTACAAGGTGGTGACCATCGATAAAAAGAAGGGGCTCAAGGGGCTGGTGGCCCAGGTGTTTGCCGATTCTGAATACTTTTCCGTCAGCCGTAATCAGGAGGTGGTCTTTGGAGAGGAGGCTAAGCTTATCCTGAAAGGGGACTGGAAGATTGAGTCCACTGGTAACAGCCTGCTGGAGGGAAAGGTTTCCTTGCTCAATCTGGTAGAAGAAGGCCAACTACCCACGCCTAAGGTGGTTAAGGATTTTGCCCGCAACTATGGAATAGAGATTATTGAGCTGAAGGGAGGCAGCCCTACCTCCGATGGTTCCCGACCCTCTCGGAAGAGAAATGAGGTGGTGGTAACGCTGGAGTATGAGAATGTACCCTCCCTGGTTGACCAGCTTCTTTTACTTATTGGCCAGGAATATAAGGAGAGAAGGCTGGTAAAGCTAGAAGGCAGCACTTGGGCCGGGGTCGAGGTTGAGTTCATGGTGGACAAGTTCCTCAGCCGGGGCAAGCAGGTTTATGTTATTGTCTACTCTGGATTGCCTCCCGAACTGGTCAAGTTTGCTAGCGACTATGGCGTTACTGCTTTAACTATCCCCAAGAATGCCCCTTTTAAAGAGGTGGTGAGCAAGATTTACGGGGGCATGAATATTCCCTATTCTTTCGCTAGCTACCGTTTATTTGCCGATTTGGAGAAGGTACCAAGCTATTACGATGTTGAAGTGCCCGGTTTCTTAGTTTCCCATCGAATAATGGGGCTTCGCAAAAGCGATGACCACCCTGATTTCATTTATTTCCCCGCGGAGAGCGATTCCTTTTTGCTGACTAATGCGAAGCTCAGCCCGGGGTTGAAGAAGATTCTTGAGGAGGAGGGATTTTTTCTAAAGAAAAGTTTGGATAGAGGAGGTGGCAGATAGCAGTGACCAGTGGCAAGAAATATGCTATACTTATTGTTGGTTTTTTAGTAATAGCCTTGAGCGTAACCATCTTTGCTGACGGCGGCCTGCTTCGCATCTACTATCTCTATCAGCAGAAGGAGAGTCTGGAACGCATCAACCTCGAGCTCAAAGAGAAGAACAGGGAACTGGCAGGTGAAGTAGAGTCTTTGAAAAATAACCGGGTCTATCTGGAGAATCTGGCCCGGCGAGAGTTGGGTTTGGTGAAAGAGGGCGACGTCGTTTTTCAGTTTGAAAAAGAGATTAAGGCAGATTGACTGCCTAATACCTTAGCTAGCTTCCCTGGTCTTAAAAAGGCTGGAGGAGATGAGGGCCCGATAAGTACGGGTCAATGTATTAAGCGGGAGGATGGCATGAGTAGAGTCACGGGTAAGGTGAAGTGGTTTAATGACTCCAAGGGTTTCGGCTTCATAGAGCAGGATAATGGCCAGGATGTCTTTGTCCACTTCTCCGCAATTCAAGGTGAGGGGTACAGATCCCTTGCGGAGGGTCAAGAAGTCGAGTTCGAGGTGATGGAGGGTGATAAGGGTTTGCAAGCCAAAGACGTGGTGAAGGTTTCTTGATGCCACTATTAGGGAGCTTGAGTTAGGTCGGTGGCCCTGGCGTTAGATTTCTGCCAGGGACTTTTCTCTGTTCTTCAGACATCGGTAACAGCTTAGCCGAGATCATTCAATGGGACGGGGCCGAGGCCCCGTCCCCCGGGAAAGAATTTTCCTCCCGATAGCTTCTGCCCCTTCCCCATTAGGTGTCGCCTTAAATCGAATAACAACCTAGCTGAGCCTTTTCTTACCCTTGACTGGACCTGTGTTGCAAGTTAATCTAAACTCCAGTGAATAAAACACAAGGGGATGCCAGTGGCTTACGATGAAAGGAAGTTTTGCCTGGTGTGCGCCTGGCGAGAACTGTGTGTGAAGAAGTATTCCTACTCCGATGGTCTAGCCTTGAACTGCCCTGACTTTGCTCGCGACTTGACCCTAAAACAGGCCGAGGAGGATGAGTCGGTCTCGACTCAGGGCAACGCTGAATGAGAGAAACGCTCTTTGGCCTGATCAGCCAGGCCATCAACCAATACCAAAAGGAGGAGGGGCTGCCCCCAGGGAAGATGCCCGCGGTCGTTTTGGAGGTTCCTAAACGGTCCGAGCATGGTGACTTCGCCACCAATGTGGCCATGGAATTAGCCTCCTTTTTACCCGGCAGCTCGCCTCTCCAGGTGGCCAAGGCGCTGGTGGCCCGCCTGCCGGATGAATCAGACATAATAAAGAAGGTGGAGATAGCTGGCCCCGGATTCATAAACTTCTTCTTGAAAGAGGGCTATTGGGTGGACTTACTATATGCCCTGGGCCAGTCGGAAAAGGACGGTTTAAATCTAAATTTGTTCGATGGCTTGAGGGTTCAGGTCGAGTATGTGAGTGCCAATCCTACCGGCCCGCTGCATATCGGCCACGGGCGGGGTGCGGCGGTTGGTGATGCGCTGGCCAACATACTCCAGGCCTGTGGTTGCCAGGTTTATCGAGAATATTATCTTAACGATGCCGGCACCCAGATGGAATTATTGGCCAACTCGGTCAGAGCTGCCGCGGCTCAGGCCCTAGGGAAAGATGAACCGTTTCCAGCTGACGGTTATCAAGGCAGCTATATTCGGGAGATCGCCCGAGGGCTTATAAACCGGCAGGGGAAAAAAGTCGTTCTGGAGAAGCTGGCTCAAGCTTGGCAAGCCGATGCCTTAACCTTTTTTCTTTCCCCGGCGGTGGCTTCCATCCTGGAGACTATTCGCCATGACTTGGCCTCCTTTGGGGTGCATTTCGACAGCTATTTCAGTGAGAAGAGCCTGTTTGAAACCGGAGAACTGTGGCGCCTTATCGACGAGTTAAAGGAGAAAGGCCTTGTTTATGAAAAGGAGGGAGCGCTTTGGTTTCGCACTTCCTCCTTTGGAGATGATAAGGACCGGGTTGTAGTGCGGGGCAACCGGATGACCACCTACTTTGCCTCGGATGTGGCTTACCATAGCAACAAGTTCGACCGGGGGTTTCAACGGTTAATAAATGTATGGGGTGCCGACCATCACGGTTACGTCCCCAGGATAAAGGCCTCGCTGGCGGCCAGGGGGTACCCGGCAGATGCCCTGGATGTAGTCTTAGTGCAAATGGTCAGTTTGGTAAGGGAAGGAAAACCTGTGACCATGTCCACCCGGGCGGGAGAGTTTATCACCTTGCGCCAGGTCATCGACGAGGTGGGCATGGATGCTACCCGCTTCTTGCTGCTGATGAGGCGTTCGGATAGCCATCTGGAATTTGACCTGGAGGTGGCAAAGAAGGAATCCGCGGAAAACCCGGTCTACTACATACACTACGCCCACGCCCGGGTGGCCAGCATATTCAAGAAGGCGCTGGAGCGGGGTTATCCCATACCCGCCTGGGAAGAGGTGGACCGGAAGGTCCTGGAAAGAGGAGATGAACTGGTCTTAATCAAGCAGATATGCGCCTTCCCTGACGTGGTCCGGTTGAGCGCCCAGGGGCTGGAACCCCATCGCCTAGCTTTTTATTTGCTTGAATTAGCAGGCAATTTTCATCGCTACTACCTGAAAAACAGAGTGCTTTCTCAGGATAAAGAGCTATCCAAGGCTCGTCTGCTATTGATCGGTATATTTAAGCGGGTGGTGAATAAAGGCTTGGGGCTTATTGGCGTTTCTGCTCCAGAGCGGATGGAAAAAGAGGAGGGGATGGATATTGGCTGATGATAAGGAATCCGGCGTGGTGTTCAGCTTTCGAGCTAGACAGTTTGCCTTATTGCTGGCCTTAAATTTCTTGCTTTTCGTAATAGTATTTGCCGTCGGTGTGCGGGTGGGTAAGAACATGGCCCGGCGGTCCAAGGTGGCAGGGTCCTTTCCTGGCCCGGTGGTCACCAGAGAGATAGCGTCTCCGACCAAGGAGTCAGCGGAGCGGGCCGCTTCGGCCTTGGCCCAAAAGGCCGAAGAGATGGCAGGAGTGCGAGAAATGCCCCTGCCCAGCCAGGCTGCCTCTAAACCTCCAGCGGTGGTCAAGGCTTTACCTGAGCGGGAAGCCGCACCGGCGGTAGAAAAGAAAGCTGTACCGGCGCCTTCTTTCACCGTCCAGATAAGCGCTCACCGGGAAGAGAGGTTGGCCCGTAAGGCCGCTAAACGGCTGAGGGGAAAAGGGCTCGATGCCTTTGTCAATCGTGTCCAGGTGAAGGGGAAAGGGCGCTGGTTCCGCGTCCAGGTGGGGAGGTTTGGCGACCGAGACGCGGCCCAGCGCATGGCTGACCGGCTATCCCGCATCCTGGGTCGCAAGGTTATAGTATCTTCCCTTTGATTGTCGGAGTCTTACTCTAAGCCGAACTGGAGCTGACAGAGCTTGTGATAAATGCCGTTTTTTGCCCACAGTTGCTTGTGGGTACCCTCCTCCACCAGTTGGCCTTTATGCAGCACCAGGATTCGGTCAGCGGTTAACACCGTGGAGAGGCGGTGGGCGACGACGATGCTGGTTCGGCCGGCCATAAGCTTTTTCACCGCGTCTTGAATCAGCGCTTCGGTCTCGGAATCCACGCTGCTGGTAGCCTCGTCCAGGATGAGTATCTGGGGATCATAGGCCAGTGCCCGGGCAAAGCAGACTAACTGTCGCTGGCCGGTGGAGAGCGTCCGGCCTCGTTCGCTAACCGGGTGATGGTAGCCCTTGGGCTGGTCAGCCCAAAAATGGTCCAAATTGGCCATCCTGGCCGCGGCCCGAATCGTCTCGGCGGAAGGGGAGCGGTTGCCCAAAGCGATGTTGCTTTCGATATCTCCGGAGAATAAGAACGGGTCTTGAAAAACCACGCCGATGTAGTTGCGCAGCTCAGTCAGGTCTAGTTCCTTTATATTAACCCCGCCTACCGTTATTACTCCTTTTTGGGGTTCGTAGAACCGGACCAATAGATTTACCAGGGTGGTTTTTCCCGCGCCGGTCGGCCCCACCAGGGCAACGGTCTCGCCCGGATGGACGCTGAAATTTATATCTTTCAGTACCGGATTATGGCCGTCGTAAGAGAACCACAGACCTTGGCTGGTTATGCCCGGGTAGGCTATATGCTTGACCTTTCTCGGCTGCAAAGCCTCCACCGCCGGGGTATCCAAAAGCCGGAATATCCTTTCCGCCGAGGCCGCGGCCGACTGCATCGAGGTATATTTCTCGCTCAGGTCCCTGATAGGACTGAAAAACTTATGTATGTACTCGATGAAAGCCACCAGGGTTCCAAAGGTCAGCGCTTGCTTGATGATAGCGCCACCGCCATACCAGATAATCAGAGCCAGGGCCAAGGCGCCGATAATTTCAATGGTAGGAAAATATAAGGCGTAAAGGTGGGTCAGCCTGAGCCTGGCCTGTAGATGGTCCCGGGCCAGCCCGGAGAACTTCCGCTGATTCTTTCCCTCTTGGCCAAAGAGCTTGCTGACCATGGCGCCGGAGACTGCCTCTTGAATATAGGAATTAATCCGGGCGATAGCCAGGGTAACGGTGCGGTGGTTTTCCCGAAGGTACTTGCGAAAATATATGGTTATCCCAAAGAGAGGGGGAATAACCATGAAAGTGACCAGCGCCAGGGAGATGTTAAGGTAGAGCATGGCGATAACTATTCCCACCAGCATGAAGATGTCGCCCAAAATGACGACTATGCCTGAGGAGAAGACCTCGTTGATATTTTCCACATCGGTGGTCAGCCGAGTCATCAGCCTGCCCACTGGGTTGGTATCGAAAAATTTGACCGGCAGTCTCTGCAAGTGGGAGAATAGATTGGTCCTGAGGTCGAAGCTAACCTTCTGCCCGGTGCGTTGGATCATATAGCCTTGGACGTACTTCAGCCCGAACTCAGCCGCAAGCACCAACAGGAATATTACTATTATAGTACTGAAACCTTCCAATGAGCCGGCGGCGATGTATTGGTCTATGGCTACCTTAATCAAATAGGGCTGGATGAGGGACAGCAAGGAGACCATCAGCAACAGCAGGGTTGATAAGCCAATGGAGACGCGGTAGGGCCAGAGGTATCGTCCCAGCCTGGCGAATAATCTCCAGTCCCGGGCCTTGCCCAGACTTTCCTCACTGGTTGAATCAATCATTCTAGCCGGGCCAACTCCTCTCCAAGCGCTTGACGCTTGTATAAACGGGCGTACAGGCCGCCTTTCCCTAAAAGCTCGGCGTGAGTACCCGACTCGGCTATACACCCGCCATCCAAAACGATTATCCGGTCGGCGTCTTTGACCGAGCTGATACGGTGAGATACTATTATGCAGGTCTGGTCGGCTGGCAAAGTGGACAGCTGGTTGATGATCTCCCCTTCGGTTTGAGTATCAACACTAGCCAGGGCTTCATCCAGGATCAATATCCGGGGGTTGATCAAGATAGCCCGGGCGATGGCCGCTCGTTGCCGTTGGCCGCCGGAAAGGGTTATCCCCCGCTCGCCGACAATAGTATCCAGCTTTTCCGGAAATTCCTCCAAGTCCTTTACCAGGCAAGAGAGGCTGGCCGCCTGGTAAATAGCTTCGGGGCTGGCTGCCGTAGCGCCGTAGGCGATGTTCTCTTTCAAACTCGCGGAGAATAAAAACGAGTCCTGAGGCACGAAGCCTATTTGCCTCCTCCATTTCCCGGTGGATATGGCGTTAATGTCTTGGCCCCCGATAAAGAGCTGGCCGTCTTTTACCGGATAGAGCTTGGCGATAAGGTGCACTAGCGTGCTCTTGCCTGAAGCCGTGGTGCCCACTATTCCCAGCTTGATGCCTTGAGGTATCTTAAGGTCTATATTCTTCAGCACCTGCGTGGAGGTCTCGTTTTCATGGTAAGCAAAGGATAGATTCTTGAACTCGATATCGAAAGGAGCAGAGGGAAGGTCGCCCGTCCCCCTATCCTGAAAGACCTCCTTCAAAACGAAGATATCGTTCAGCCGGTCCATACCCGCTCGAGCCCGCTGATAAAGGCTGACTATCCAACCGAAGGCGATGGTGGGGAAGAGCAAGAGGGCCATGTAGCCCGTAAACGC
Organism: Thermodesulfobacteriota bacterium; assembly: GCA_036446955.1. Taxonomy (GTDB): domain Bacteria; phylum Desulfobacterota; class JAZFTZ01; order JAZFTZ01; family JAZFTZ01; genus JAZFTZ01. The sequence continues at coordinate 977 of JAZFTZ010000207.1, read as the reverse complement.
CACCAGTTCCCCCAGCGTTAGCGTGCCGGTTACAACTCCTTTCCCCCCGAACCAAAGCACGATAATGAGGGCGGTTCCGCCAATGGCGCCGAACAGGGCATGAAATAGCGCGGATATTCTGGCCACCTTTAAGTTTTGTTGCATGTATTCATGGCACTTCTTAGTAAAGGCGTGGATCTCTTTTTCCTGCTCATTGTAAGCCTTCACTAGCCGAATGCCGTTCAGGTTCTCCTGGGCCTTGGTTGAGATGTTGGCAATCCGTTGTTGCACTTCTTCGAACCCAGGATGAACTACCATTCCGTAAGCGCGCGTGGCCAGGGCCAGGAGCGGATAGGGAATTAAGGCCAGCAAAGTCAACCTGGCGTCTATGGCGCTCATAAAAGACAGCGCTATTACATAGATAAAGAAGGTATTGAGCAGATGAAACAGGCCGGGGCCGAAAAACAAGAACACCACTGCCAGGTCATTAGTGGCCCGAGAAACCAACTCGCCGGTGTTGGTCTTGTCCAGGTAGGAAAGGGGTAGCCGCTGGATCTGGGCAAAGAAGTCCTTTCGTGTCTCGAACTCCACCCGGCGCGCGATGGAGAAGAAACCTTTGCGGGCCAGGTAGCGGAAGATTCCCTGGATAATGGAAAGGCCGATGATAAGAGAGGCGTACACCATTAACATCTCAGTATCCCGCTCCTCTCTCAGGCTGTCGATGGTGTATTTCAAGATCCAGGGGATGAGTAGACCCGCGGTGCTGCTTACCGCTAACAGGAGGACAAAAAGAAGAAAACGCCGGCGGTGGCGCAGAAAATATCTCTTCAGAAAGTAAAACGATTTAATGGCTGGCCCCTAGTGAGTAGCTGGTTTATCCGATGGACTTATGCCCTCTCAACTAAGTTACATCAAGGAAGCCCCCTTTCTCAAGCCTATTCGGTGTCCGATTTGGTGGCAAAATGTACCCAGGGGGAGGGGGCCGCGTCCCCCTTCTG
>JAZFTZ010000206.1:0-11511 GCA_036446955.1 Thermodesulfobacteriota bacterium | reverse complement strand
CTTACCAACATGCTCATATTTCATTGTAATAGCCTCCTAACAACGATTATCTTATTCTATAACATATCAAAGGCCAATATCCTCCAGCAAAGATAAACCTCTCGCGCATAGCTAAAACGGCGTGCAAGCTGATTGATCAACCAAAACGGGCCGATTTGTTCCGAAATATGCTTCAGGTGTGCTGCCTTAGTAAGGCTCTAGTTTGGCTGAAAATACTTTTACCAAAATTAGCTTCGAAAATCAAGCTAATACTGGAACCTCCAAACCGCCTGCCTCTTTGGTTTGGGAGCCAGGGGGAAACCCCGATTATTATAGGGATTCTTCCCCAGACCCCTTTCGCAAACTTTAGGCTAGGCCGGTCGCGGCCTTGTCAAGCTAACAGGCGGCTCGTAAGAGCCTGGGCTGGTTTTAATTGTCTCCCCACCGATTGTTATCGGGGGGAGAGACAATTAAAACGACCTCAAGCACTCACCAACGCGGCTGCTTGGCTCGCGAACGCCGCGCAAGGCCTAGCCTAAAATTTAGGAGGGGGGTGTGGGGGGCAACCCTTTTTAAAGGGTTCCCCCCGCACAAGCTCCCCCTAATCTATGGTATGATTTTCGACAATCGTCTGGTGAGGTCTCTATGTTAGTGGTGATGGTTCTTGCCGCGCTTATAAGTTTGATCTTTATCTTATGCCTAATTATCACCATACTTTTCTATTTTCGTGCAAGGCGTTACACAACTGAACATGATAAAATAGATGATGTTTCTACTCCGGTCAGAACCCTGGTCAGCCTGGTTGTCGAGACCTGCTCCACCTCACTACTGGTCATGCTTTACCCCTTTGGCATTTGGGGGGCTGGTAAAGCTGTTAAAGGAGAGGACAGGTCACATTGGATAATTATGGTGCACGGGTACGGCCATAACCGCTCCGCCTTCTATGTTCTGCGCCGAAGGTTAAAGAGGATGGGGTTCGAAAATTCCTGGCTGATGAACTTGAGCTCCTCTTTCGATCCCCTGGAAGAGACAGCCAAAGATCTGGCCGGGCAGATTTCGCGGGCTTTCAGCTACCTACCAGAAAACTCTCTAACCCTGATAGCTCATAGCATGGGAGGATTGGTCTGTCGGTATTATGTTCAGGAGCTAGGCGGGCACCACAAGGTGGCTCAGCTGATAACCCTGGCGACACCGCACATGGGAACTCAGCAGGCGGAATTGGGGTTCGGCGAGGCCGTCGGCCAGATGCTGCCTGGCTCTACTTTTTTGAAGAAATTGAATGATCCGGTCAAGTCGGGCTTAACGCGCGCGGCCTGCATATGGTCTGCTTCCGACAACGTAGTCATTCCCAGAATGAGCGCGGCTCTGCCCGGCCAGGAGGTCTATCCGCTGAGATATCTGGGCCACAACGCCATGCTCTTCTCCGGCAAAGTGGCTAAGCGGATAGGTGAGCTCATTCTAAGGCGCGGGGGGCCAGAGACCGGCCTCCGGTTAAAGGAGGGAAAATATTAACGCTGTCACCCTCCTTGAGAGGGTGGTCCGGTTTGACCGTAAGGCCGTCGATAAGCACGATCTTGGGCGCGTCCCCAGGGATGCCTAACCTCTTCATAAGTTGATCAACCCTGGCTCCATCCTGAAGGGCCACCTGGCAACTGCTATAGTCCTCACCGCCAGGCACGTACTCCTTCATGTAGCCGAAGAGCTTAATCTCGACCTTCATGGCCTTTAGTGCCGCCTAGACGGCTTCGGGAATGACAATCGCCTTCTCCGGGCAAACGTAAACACATTCCCCGCAGTCTTCACACAGGTCAGTGTTTATTATGGCTTTTCCATCCTCCATGTCGATGGCCATGTCCGGACAAACCTCTACGCAATCTTCGCAGCCATTACATTTGTCAAAATCAACTACGGCAACCATATATCTCTCACCCTTCAGAGGAAAAGAAGAGGTAGGATTACTCTACCCAAATCCGTCTAAGGCAGCAGTCGCCCCCAGCTGGCAAGGACTTTTGGGTCTCGAATTTAATGTTGGTCCCCAGTTTCTTATTAACTTCCTTTATGGCTATCTCAAACCACTTATCACAGCCGGGTTGGTCTTCCTCCACCAGTCCCAGTCGGCGGTGCCAGTCCACCCAGGGGCAGACCGTGTGGCGCACATAAGCCTCATTATCGTCCTTGCCTTCCACTAATTCAGCGTCCTCACCCATGGTGATGCTGCTCCATGCGATAGACTCAGCCACCTGGCGTGGTAAAGACTTATCAGGGTCTATTCTTTTCAGATAGCCTTTAGCTGTCTGCCTGCCAGTGATTTCCCAGAATTTGTTGACAAAATCCTGCGGCTTCACCTGCGGGCAAAGCTCCAGGGCCGCCTGCCTCCAGGCAAAATGAGTGGCCCGGGTTATGTCGCACAATATCCGGAACTTTTTCTCAATCGGTATATCCGCCATTCAGTCTCCCTCCTAAATGCGCAGCCCGGTCCGGTAACCCTCAAGCGCGGCGTTATGAGCCCGACGCGGGGTTGACGCGTCGCCGATGGTGTAAAGCTCTCCGCAAGCGAACTCAAGCGACTCCACCAGCTCCTTGTTGGACTGCATGGTACCAAGCACCACCGTGTCCACCGGCACCACCGTCTTCTGGCCGTCGGGGCCGACTACGGTGACACCCTCGTCACTTATTGCCTCTACCTTGGACTGGGTGAACATCTGGACTTTGTGGCCCTTGAGCATCCTCACGTATCGCCAGATATACGAGGGATTAACATCTCGGCCCAGCTTCTTGCCGCCTTCCACAATGCTCACCTGCTTCCCATTAGCCGCCAGAAACAGGGCCACACCGATGCCCACGCCTCGACCTCCAATTATCAGGCACCTCTCGCCCACCTCGACTTTGCCGTCCATGGCATCGTGGGCGGTCACTACGTTACTCCGGTCGGCACCGGGGACCGAGGGCGGAACCGCCCGAGCACCGGTGGCAATAACTATAGCATCGGGGTTATGCAACGGGTCGGCGAATTGCTTATCGGTTACCTCATGATTGAGAACTATCTTTACCCCCGACTTCTTGCACTGACTAGCCAAATAATCAATAAACTCCTGGAACTCATCATCACCATAGGGGCCTTTAGCAGCACTGCACAATTGCCCACCCAAGCGCTCACTCTTATCGTACAGGGTTACATCGTGCCCTTGCTGGGCGGCGACCGCGGCACACTGCATACCAGCCACACCGCCGCCTACCACTACCACTCTCTTCTTCTGGGGCGCCGGGCTAACCTCCCACTCCGGCTCGTAATAGTGGCCCAGCCGAGGGTTAACCATGCACACGATGGGCTGATCCCTAAACAGCCTGGCCAAGCACAGGTTACAAGACATGCAGGGGATAACGTCCTCCTCCCGGCCCTCCAGGATCTTCAGCGGAAGGTGGGGTTCAGCAATCATGGGGCGGCACATCTCCCAGTAATCAAGCTTGCCTTCGGCTATGGCCCGATCCGGGTACTCCGGTTTGCGCAGCCGATAGGCCATGCAGACCTGGCACTTCACCGCCTTCTTGGCCCGCTCAACAACATGAAGCCAGCTACCCATGGGGATATCCCGAGTGATGACCGACACGGGTGACTCTTGCCAGCCAGCGGTAACACTAAGAAGATCGATATCACACGCTTCGGCTAGCTTCCACGTCTCCATGCACTCCTCGGGCGTACTTCCACCCCGGTCGTCCAGGAGTTCTTCCCCGCACAGGCGAACTATCAAGGGATAGTCCTTGCCGATCTCATTTCTTATCCCCCGGAGGATCTCACACATGAAACGAGCCCTACCCTCCACCGAGCCACCATATTCGTCGGTGCGCTTGTTGGTGTACTTGGAGTTAAAGTTGGACACCAGGTAGCCTACGATTCCAGAAACCTCTATGCCGTCAAACCCGGCTTCAATAGCCCGCCGGGCACCGTCTATATGGTTTTGGACCTCCTGCTTGATATCTTCCTTGGACATCTCTCTAGGCGGTCTGAACCGGGAGAGACGCTGCGGTACATCCGAAGGTCCCACCGTGTATTCCAGCTCTACACCACCTACCCGGCCACAGTGCATCAATTGTAAAATGGCGACGGAGTCATGCTTCTTTATCGCCTTGGCTATCCGGCCCAGTCCAGGAATGAATTTATCATCATAAATAGCCATCATGCCGACGTAACCTTTTCCAGCACTGGCGGAATCGGTATAGGCACCCTGAGCAGTAACTATGCCCGGGCCTCCCTTGGCTATATCTTCCATATAGTTCACTTCCCGGTCACTGACGAAACCGTCCCGATGGTTAAAATTGGTCTCAGTGGCCGCGTACTTGATGCGGTTTTTAACCTCCAACTTCCCCAACTGACCCGGCTGGAAGATGTGGGGGTATTTTGTCTCTCCAGGCTTTTTCATGCTCCTCCTCCATTAACAACAATCTATCCCCTACCTGCTGAGCTAAGGGGAATAATAGAACAGAAAACGTCGGTGGTAAAATAACACGCGGCTCCCCGGGTGTCAAGGCCAAGCAGCTAATTTTTTTGCCTATTTCCATCCATATTGATCACTATCGGCAGGCAAAAAGTTATCAAATGGCCTCCACCTCTACAGGTTGGCCCCCCTGCTGCAGGCGTCCGTGAAGCCGGCAATGGACGCAAAAGGTCCTGTCTCCGACAGGAATCACTCTTGCCTTGGAGCAGCTATAGAGCTGCCGATGCGCGGTTTGGGCCAACCAGGCCGCTTCAATGAAAGCAAATTTCGCTGAGCCTACTCCTTTGTCCCTATTATCCTTCTCCTCCACCGGCATGCCTAGTCCTTCGAAAAGCCGAGCGGATCGCGCCTTTTTTGTGTCGGCGCAGACAGAATGGCCACCTTCTCCGAACTCTCGATGTACCTGACAAATCTGTACTTGTTCTCCCAGATGTCCAGGCCTTTGGGGGTAACCTTCTCTATCGCTCGCTCGATCTTGACCACCACCAAGGAAAGCTCCCCGGCTGCTAGGCTTTTCTTGGCGACCGCCTCGAACTCATCCAACTGCCTTACTGTGAGGGCTTGTTTAATGCCTGCCCCTTGGGCCATGGCGGCCAGATCCACGCCGGCACCGGTGGCAGACGGCGGCCCTCCGATAGACTCATAACACTCATTATCGAAGACAAAGACCGCCATATTAGACGGTCTTTCCACCGCCAGCGTGGCCAGGCTGCCCAGATTCAGCAACAAGCTGCCATCGGAGTCTAGCACCACCACTTTTCGGTGAGGCAAGGCCATCGCCAGCCCCATCGCTGCCGGCGTGACGTACCCCATGGACGAAAGATACAGATTGCTATCGCGGCGATTCAGCGCGTACCACTCGTCACCGGTAACGCCCAGGGTTACCACCACAAGCTGGTCAGTGATTAGTTCGTTCAACAACTTCAGGCAATCAAACCTTTTCACCCGCTTTCCCTCCCACAGAATCGTAAGGCAAATATTATCAGCCCATATTCCTTTCAGTCAACCCAAGGGCGTTCTTGAGTTCAATCTCCAAGACGACGTTGCCGCAATTCCATTATTTCCTTGACACAAATGGACTTGTATGTCAATTTTTTTTCGGTACAACGTCTAATCTTTTGCTTAGTCAAGGACGTTTCCCCGGTCAGCGAGGGCGCCTGACAATGTTGGCTAGAGGGCCTGATGGGCAAGCCCGTTGGGAAAGATATGAGAGCAAGAGAAGAGCTGGACAGCTCCCTCTCCTTGGTGGATATAGATAGACTTATGGTTCATGAACGAATCATAGAGGATTTGCAGGAAACCATCTTCCGCCGGATGAAGGCCGAGGGTATCCTTGCTTGGCCGGTGGTGGCGGATAGCTGCTCGAGTTTAATCCTGGACGGCTCTCACCGTTACGCCGCGGTGCGTAACCGGCTGAAGGGAAGGCGCATCCTAGTCCAGGCGGTAGACTTCTTAGACCGGGGAATAAAGTTGCGCAATTGGTGGAGGATATACCGGAGGATCCGACCAGCTCAATTTCAAAGGCTAAAGGAAAAACACGACTGGCTGTCCGCCCGGACCGGGGCCAGCAGGGGAGGGTCGCGGTTCATCTTCCAGGGTTTACTCCACCGCTGGAAGGAGAAGACCGGGCTTATAGGAGAGATATTCCGATTTCGAGACTTAGAGCAGGACTTAGCCGATAACTTTGGCCTGGAACCCCTTTTTGTTACCGAAGATGAGGCAAAGCAGTATCTCACCCGTTCCCAGACATTAACTTTAGTGCCCCCGACATTGACCAAAGCCGAGCTAATTAAGATGGCCGGGGGAATTACCATACCCCCGAAGAGCACCCGGTTCATTTTTCCCTTCAGGGTTATCGGGCCCAAAGTCCCGCTGGACTGGCTGATTGGTAAGGGGAACAACCAAGCCCTCAATGCGAGGTTGGACCAACTTAAGGCCCAACCTATAAGGTATCTGGGCCGCGGTTTAACTATTGACCGATTCTACCCCGAGGAGATATACAGTTATCAGGACTATACCATTCAGCGGGAGTCTTTCCTTAAGGAGAAGGATTATCGAGCCTATCTGGCTAGGCTTAAGGAGACCAATAATATAATCTATTAACTCGGTTGTTATCTATTCTTAGGAGGCAAAGATGCGGAAATATTACTTGCTTGCGCCCGGCCCAACACCGGTACCACCGGAGACCTTGTTGGCCATGGCCAATCCAGTAATCCATCATCGAACGCCAGAATTTGAGGCGGTCGTGGCTGAAGTTAAAGGGGCACTAAAAGAGTTATTCATGACCAACAACGATGTAATTATCATGGCCTCTTCCGGCACAGGAGGCATGGAGGCAGCGGTCAGTAATTTTCTCTGTCGGGGGGATAAGGCCATCGTGGTCCGGTCGGGAAAATTCGGCGCCCGCTGGGCAGAGATATGTTCGGCATTCGGTGTTAACCCCATCATCATCGATGTAGAATGGGGCAAGGCGGTGGAGCCGGAGGCTATCGCCAATATCCTTAAACGAGAGAAGGGGGTGAAAGCAGTCTATACCCAGGCCAGCGAGACCTCCACTTGCGTGGTCCACCCCATCAGGGAGATTGGAGCCATCGTCGGTCAGCACGACAATACCATAATGGTGGTTGACGGTATAACCGGCATAGGCGTATTCCCTGTCCTTAGCGATGAATGGGAGCTGGACGTAGTGGTAACCGGTTCCCAGAAGGCGCTCATGTTGCCACCTGGCCTGGCTTTAATAAGCGTCAGCGAGAAGGCATGGCGGCTGGCTAAGGATTCTGACCTCCCCAAGTACTACTTCGACCTAGCCAAGGAGAGAAAGAACTTAAATAAGAACACCACTGCCTACACACCGGCCGTCTCGCTGGTAATCGGTCTCAGGGAGAGCTTAAGAAGGATGAAGGAGGAAGGGCTGGACAACGTTTTCGCCAGAACCGACCGTATGGCCCGGGCGGCCCGAGCCGCCGCGCCGGCCATGGGCCTGGAGTTGCTGGCGCCGGAAAGTCCAAGCAATTGTGGGACTGCCTACAAGGTGCCGGAAGGTATCGACGGAACCCTTTTGTGCAATACGCTGAACGAAAAATATGCCGTCACCCTAGCCGGTGGGCAGGACAGCCTGAAGGGGAAGATATTCCGGATAGCCCATATGGGCTTCATTGAGCCCTTCGACTTGCTGATAGGTATCTCGGCAGTGGAAGCGGGGCTAAAGGACATGGGGCACCCCATTGAACTGGGGAAGGGAGTGGCCGCGGCCCAAGCCATCCTGTGGGAAAAGTAAAATTAGGTATTTTGTGGGGGAAACCCTTTAGAAATGGTTCTCCCCCACACCCCTTTCCCAAACTTCAGGTTATGTTTGGATTGGCGCGGTTGCAAAAATCCAAACAGACTAGCTCGGGCTTAAGGGGTCCAGGGGGAGGGGCCCACGGCCCCATCCTCATGGTAAGGTTTCAGGTTTTGCATTAGGTTCAAGCCGGAGGAGGCAGCCAAGTGGCAGAATATAAAGTATTGGTAAGCGACAAACTTTCGCCTGAAGGAATAAAAATCTTCCAACAGGCACCTGAAATAGATGTTGACGTAAAGGTCGGTATGAGTAAGGAAGAACTCATTTCCTGCATTGAACAGTACCATGGTCTGACCGTCAGGAGCACTACCAAAGTAACCGCTGATGTCCTGGCCGCGGCAACCAACTTGAAAGTCATTGGCCGGGCCGGTATTGGGGTGGACAATATAGACGTGGATACTGCTAGCAAGCGAGATATCCTGGTCATGAATACCCCCACGGGAAACAGGATAGCTACTGCCGAACATACCCTCGCCCTTATGCTGGCCCTGTGCCGCCAGCTCCCCCAGGCGGACGCCTCCTTACGCGCCGGTCGTTGGGAAAAGAGCAAATTCATGGGGGTAGAGCTGTACGCCAAGACCCTGGGTATTATCGGTCTGGGAAACGTGGGCAGTGCGGTGGCGGAAAGGGCGAAGGGTCTGGGAATGAGGGTCTTGGCATATGACCCCCACATCGTCAAGGAAAGAGCACAAGACTTAGGGGTAGAGCCGGTGCAATTATCCCAACTTTTGACTGAATCCGATTTCATATCTATCCACACACCCCTCACCCCGGAGACCCAGGCTATGATCGGAAAAAAGGAAATCGAGGCGGCCAAACCAGGTGTCCGCATAATAAACTGCGCCCGGGGGGGGCTGGTGGACGAAACCGCCCTGGTTGAGGCATTGCAATCAGGAAGGGTGGCTGGCGCAGCCCTGGATGTGTACGAGACCGAACCACTGCCCCCGGACCATCCTCTTTTAAAGCTGGATAATGTGGTATTGACACCTCACTTGGGCGCGGCCACCGCGGAGGCCCAGCAGAATGTGGCCTTAGATGTGGCCCGACAAATGGTCGACTTTTTGGTCAAAGGCAAGGTAGTAAACGCGGTCAACTGCCCGAGCTGAAAAAATAACAGGAGGAGCTGATGGAACCCACCAAGATCATGCTTAGTGAAGAAGATATCCCTAAGAAGTGGTACAACATAGCCGCGGATATGCCCACGTTGGCGTTGCCCGTCCTGCACCCGGGCACCGGCCAACCGGCTGGACCAGACGACCTTAAACATATCTTCCCCATGAGCCTGATAGAGCAGGAGGTCAGCCTGGAGCGGGAAATCACTATCCCGGAAGAGATACGGGATGTATATACCATGTGGCGGCCCACCCCGCTTTACCGGGCCCGGCGGTTTGAGAAGGCGTTGGGGGTGGAAAAATTCGCCAAGATTTACTACAAGTGGGAAGGGGTCTCTCCTCCTGGAAGCCACAAGCCCAATACCTCGGTAGCCCAGGCCTATTACAACAAAGAGGCGGGCATAAAACGGCTTGCAACCGAGACCGGCGCGGGCCAGTGGGGCTCTGCTTTGGCTTTCGCCTGCAATCTGTTCGGTCTGGAATGCAAGGTCTACATGGTCAGGGTAAGCTATGAGCAAAAGCCCTATCGCAAATCTATGATTCAGTCCTGGGGCGCCCAGGTGATCCCCAGCCCCAGCCAGGATACCAACGCGGGCAGAAAGATCCTTGAGGCCAGCCCGGAATCGTTGGGGAGCCTGGGTATCGCCATATCGGAAGCGGTGGAAGACGCTGCCAGCCATTCCGACACCAACTACTCCCTGGGCTCGGTGCTCAACCATGTGCTGCTCCATCAGACCGTCATCGGCCAGGAGGTGCAAAAGCAATTCAAGCTGGTGGGAGATTATCCCGATGTCGTCATAACCTGCATCGGCGGAGGCAGCAATTTCGGCGGCTTTGCCTTTCCTTTTCTCAGAGATAAGATTAATGGAAAGGAGCTCAGGGTTGTTGCTACCGAACCGAGCGCCTGTCCTACATTAACCCGGGGCATCTTCGCCTATGACTTCGGCGATACCGCGCAGATGACACCGTTATTACCCATGTACACACTGGGACATGATTTTGTTCCCCCGGGCATTCATGCCGGAGGATTGCGCTACCATGGCATGTCACCTTTGATCTGCCAGCTTTACCGGGACAAGCTGATCGAAGTGGTGGCCTATAACCAGACAGAGATCTTTGATGCCGCGGTCAAATTCGCCCGGGCCGAGGGCCATATCCCCGCGCCGGAACCGGCCCACAGCATAAAGGCAGTCATAGACGAAGCTTACAAGGCAAAAGAGGAGCAAAAGAAAAAGGTTATCGTCTTCAACCTCTGCGGCCATGGCCATTTCGATTTGAAGGCCTACGACGACTTCTTCGCCAATAACCTGGAGGATTACCCCATGCCAGAGGAGGAGGTGAAACGGGCGTTGCGGGCCATCGAAGGGCTTCCCAAACCAGGTAGTGTGACTCCGCCACCGGACCCGAGGAAGAAATAGATAACGGTATGCTGGCTCAACGTATTAGCAGGATAGCCCCTTCACCAATAAGGCGGATATTCGATTTGGCCGCCACTGTTAAGGACCCCATAGATTTGAGCCTGGGGGAGCCTGATTTTGATGTGCCCCCGGAGGTAAAGGCCGAGGCCATCACCTGGATAGAGAGGGGCTTCAACAAGTACACCCTCACCCAGGGTATCCCCGAGCTCAGAGACAAACTCAGCGCGAATCTTAAGCATAAAGGCATTCAGGCTGAAGAGGTAATGGTAACCGTGGGCGCGACCGGTGGCGTCTTCTTGAGCCTGCTGAGCCTGGTCAACCCAGGCGATGAGGTCCTCATCCCCGACCCTTACTTCGTAATGTACCCCTACCTGGTGAACCTGCTTGGCGGCATCCCCAGGTTCATCAACACCTACCCCGACTTCACCCTGCGGCCCGAAGAGGTGGAGCGGCAGATTACCCCTGCGGCTCAGGTCTTGATCGTAAACAGCCCCAATAATCCCACCGGGGGCTGCTATACAAAGGAAGAGGTGAAGGCGCTAGCGGATATCGCCAGCAAATACGGCCTGACGGTCATCTCTGACGATATCTACGATAAGTTCCTTTACGACGACCCTGAACACGTGAGCATCGGCCAGCTCTACGAAAACACCGTTGTCCTGAACGGATTCTCCAAAAGCAGCGCCATGACCGGCTGGCGGCTGGGATATGCCGCCGGCCCCAGCCCCATCATCAAGGCGATGATAAACATACAGCAGTTCGCCTATGCCTGCCCGCCGTCGATCGCGCAAAAGGCCGCGCTGGTCGCATTGGATAGCGATATCTCGACCCACATCCAGGCATACAGAAAAAAGCGCGACCTGATATACCAGGGCCTGAAAGACAAATTCAACCTGGTCAAACCCAAAGGCGCGTTCTACGCCTTCCCCGAAGCGCCGGATGGCGACGGCACCGCGCTGGTCGAACGGGCCATCAAAAAGAAACTCTTCATGGTCCCCGGCGAGGCCTTCTCCCAAAAAAAGAGCAACTTCCGCCTATCCTTCGCCGCAGCCGAGGATAAGCTGATAAAAGCCATAGAAATCCTTAACAGTTTGTAGGGGGGATTTTGGAGATTTTTAGGGGGAACCCTTTAAAAAGGGTTGCCCCCTAAAACCCCCTCCTAAACTTTT